>JBDRHJ010000037.1:0-5515 GCA_043816835.1 Candidatus Omnitrophota bacterium | reverse complement strand
AAGCATGAATTACGGTAAAACATTGGCCCTTGATAATATTTCTTTTAAGGTAGAAAGGGGCAAAATCCTGGGGCTTTTGGGTCCAAATGGCGCAGGCAAGACTACATTGATGCGTATATTGACTACCTATCTTTATCCGACCAAAGGAACCGCGGCAATTAATAACAATGATGTAATTCAACAGCCGCTTTCAGTAAGAAGGCTTATCGGATACATGCCTGAAAGTGTCCCCTTATATGATGATATGCTTGTGGATGAATACCTTATATTTATTGCAAAGGCAAGGGGATTATCCGGCAAGAGATTGTGGGAAAGATTGCGCTGGGTAAAAAAGAACTGTGGCATAGAACTTATCTGGAAGCATATTATTTCCGAGATATCAAAGGGCTTTCGCCAGCGGGTAGGGCTTGCTCAGGCCCTTGTTCACGACCCCGAGGTGCTTATACTTGATGAACCGATGACCGGCCTGGACCCGCTTCAGATTATCAGCATAAGGGAGCTTGTTCGCGGGTTAGCAAAAGATAAAACAATTATTTTTTCAACACACATTCTTCAAGAAGTAGAAGCCCTTGCTGACAGGATTGTAATCTTAAATAACGGGCGCGTTATTGCAAATGGTACGCGTGAAGAAATTAACCAAATGGCTACCAAGGGAGAAAGGTTAACCCTGATTGTCCAGGCTACAAAGGAGCAGGTTGAGTCTGCCCTAAAAGCAGATCAGGTAATTGAGGAGTTTCATTTTTGCGGCTTGGAACCGGATGGATATATTAAATTTATAATTAGCGCTAAGGCCGGAAAGCCTTTGGTTGCGAGATTGAATGAGATAATCGAAAAGAACAGTTGGAATATCAAGGAGTTAAAGCAAGAGCAAGCCAGCCTGGAGGAAGCGTTTATCTGGCTTTTGAGCAAAGATTTAAAGAAAGAACCCAGCTAAGAGGGGCGTTATTTATGGGAAATATCCTGACTATATTTAAACGGGAAATAAAGGCCTATTTTAATTCAGCCATAGCGTATATTTTTATCATTGTATTCCTTCTTTTTGCGGTAGGTTTATTTATGGCTCAGTTTTTTATAGTTTCAGCCGCTGACATGAGGGGATTCTTTTATACCTTACCCTTAATCCTCTGCGTATTCCTCCCAGCGGTTACTATGCGGCTGTGGGCAGAAGACAGAAAAGGAAATACCTTAGAACTTTTGCTTACCTTCCCTGCAAAAACATATGAACTTGTTTTAGGAAAGTTTTTTGCCAGCTTTTTGTTTTATATTACCGCGCTTATTTCTACGTTTACGGTTCCGCTTATGATCGCTTTATTGGGCGAGCCGGATTTTGGGGTTGTTGCTTGCCAGTATATCGGCAGCATCCTGATGGGGGGATTTTTTCTTGCTTTAGGCATTTTTGTTTCCGGATTTTGCAAGGATCAAATCGTTTCCTTTATTGTTGCGATGGTGGTTTGTTTTGGGTTCTTTCTTTTAGGCACAGACTTTACCGCCGGCTCCATCGACGGCTGGATCCCCGGTTTGGGTTCTTTTTTAAAAAGCTCCCTGGGGATGATGCAGCATTTTGCTGCTTTTCAAAAAGGGGTTATTGATAACCGGGATTTTCTGTATTTTATAACCGGGGTATCGATCTTTCTCGTGCTTAATGCTTTCTGGCTTGAGACAAGATTAAAGCCCCGGGCAAAGGCATTTTTTACTACTGTTTGCGTTATAAGCGTAGGAATTTTTAGCCTGGTTAATTTTATCTTTTCAGACTTACCGATCGGGCGTTTTGATTTTACAGAAGGCAAGGCCTATACGATTTCCGAATCCACCCATGAGATACTTCAGGATTTGAAATCACCGGTGACGGTAAAATTATTTATTTCACCCGCAGATAAAATGCCGAGCATGATGAATACTTTAGAACGCAATATCAGCGATAAGCTTGATGAATTTAAGGTGGCGGCAAAGGGGAATTTTGACTACAAGGTATTCCATATGGAAACTGCCAATGTTGCCGGCGAAGATGAAGAGGGCCTGGAAAAATCTATCCAAAAGAAAGGCATCCGCCCGTTTCAGGTACAAAGCATAGAAGCCGATGAGTTGGGTGTTAAGCTTGTTTATTCAGCAATGTCAATAGCCTATAAAGAAAAGCCGGAGCAGATTATACCCCGGATTGTTCCCCAGAGCCTGATTGATTTAGAATATATTATTGCTTCAACGATATATAAGATGACGCTTAAGCAACCGCCTTCCGTAGCCCTGGTTGCCCCTTACATAGAGAAGGTTGTTGACCCAGAGATGAAGGAATTGCTGGAAACGCTAAACCAGCAAGAGAAAGAAAAACTAAGAGACGATGACTACGAGCTTATTTCCCAAATGCTTAAATATGAAGGATATAAGGTGTCGCGCATCAAGCTTAGCGAGGAGGAGCCGATTCCCGAAGGGGTTGATACCCTTATTATTATTGAGCCCCGCGAGCTTAATGAACGTCAGCGTTTTGAAATCAACCGATTCCTGGTAAACGGCGGCTCTGTATTCCTTGCAGTACAAAGGTATAATTTTCAATATTCCTCATTCGGCGAGCAGGGGCTTCAGATTACTTCCGAGGATAGAAAGCCGCAAATAAATCAGCTTTTAGAAAGCTGGGGCCTTGGGGTGAGCAAAGATTTTCTTATGGATACACAAGCCGATGTTGTTTCTTTAACCGGGGGAAGGATCTTCGGGGTTTTTGAGGTTTCTTCTCCGGTTATGCTTCCTATTCAGCTAAAGATTGTCTCTGAGCAAATGAACAAAGATATTTCTATAACATCACGGCTATCAACAGTTCTTTACCTTTGGGGCAGCGCCCTTAGCATTGATTATGAAAAGTTAGCCAGCCTTAACTTAACCTCAGAAACGCTTTTTAATTCCAGCCCTGATGCCTGGCAAGTTGTTTATCATGGCGGGGATCTTACCAATAACGACCTTGATGTGTATGCGGTCCAAGAACGAAAGGCTTTTCCTTTAGCCGTGTTTGTAAAAGGGCAATTTAGCGATGCCTTTAAAGACCGCGAAATTCCTGCCTGGCCCAGGGAGGAAGCAGATGCTGAGGAAAGCTATGAGCAGCCCGAAGAGGAAATAGGGCTTATTCCTAAGCCCGGCAAGATGATTCTTATCGGGGGAGCAAAGATGTTTAGCAAGCAGCTTTTTGATAAAGGCGCTCATATGCCGCTTTTTTTGAATTCGGTTGACGCGCTTACCTTAGGAGAGAAGCTTATAAAGATAAGAAGCAAACAGCTGCGCGTGCGTTCATTAAAGAGCCTGTCTTCTGTTACTAAGGCAGGATGGAGGATATTTGTTACCTTTTTTGTGCCGATAATTTTATGCATTATCGGAGGCTTAAGGATTTTCTTAAGAAAACGCTCAAAGTGGTCCTATTTTAAAAGCATTTAACCGGATAAGATGAAGCCCAAACATTTAATATTCTTAGCAGTTATACTGGTTATTCTGGCGGGTCTTTTGTATATTAAGAAGATGCGTATCAAGCCGGAAATCCAGCTAAGCGAATATAAGAGCCTGGAGATTTCGTTTGATTCATCAAAAGTTTATGCGATTGAAATAAATAAGGCAGGCGATACAGGGCCTTTAAGTATTATAAAAGACGGCCAGGATTGGCTGATTGCTTCTAAATGGAATATAAAGGCAAAAAAACAGATGATCGAACAGCTGCTCAAGGAAATTTCCGGGCTGCAGGGTGAGCGGCGTTCGAATTCAAAAGGGGTATTTTCTGACTATGAGATTTCTGACCAGGAGGCATTTTCAATAATCCTCTCAGATAAAAACGGGAAAGCCTTAGAGCATTTATTTATCGGCACGGTAAAGCCGTCATACGAAAGCTCGTTCTTAAGAAAGCTTGATTCAGCAGAGGTTTATCTTACTGATAAGGATATTTTTGCGTTGATTGGGATTTATGAAGACCCTAAAGAGGCGACGATTAGTCCTGATAAGTGGGTTGATTTAACGGTTGTAGAATTTGACATCGAGAAAATAGAATCTATTAAAATATCCCGCTTAGGGGAAGAAGGGATTACTACCCTAGATATAAAAAGGGAGCTTGACGAAGAGAAAAATCTACAACAGTGGGTGGCGCTTAAACAGGAGCCTGTTTTTGATCTCGATGCCAAAAAAATAAAGAATCTTCTTAAGCAGATAAATAAAATATATGCATCAAAGGCAGTTGACCCGGATGGTGAAGGCTATGGCTTTGACCAGCCGTTTCTTAAGGTGCTCCTTACGGGCGAAGAGGGCCCGCTAGAGCTTATTTTAGGCAACATCGCCGAAGAAAATAAAAAAGACAGATACGTAAAATCCCCTACCGGATACGTTTATATATTGCCCGAATACAGGATTAAATATATTGATATTGACACAAGCTCCTTCTTTATAGATAATCCGTTAAGGGTAAATAAGGATAAAATAGAATCAATAACCATTAAATCCGACAAAGAAGTTATTACGCTGGATAAGGATTTAATCGGGAAGAATCAAAACTATATAAATAACCTGATGAAGTTCGCGGTGGAAAAGATGCTTTTTGACTCTAAGGGGGTAATGCCCCCGATTAAATATTCGCTTGTCCTGACGCGCGATAATCAAAGTATCTCGACCCTTAATCTAAAAAAGCAAACAGAGGACAAATTTATTGCCCAGTTAGACGGTAAACCCGATGTCTTTTCAATAAGCAAGGCTGTTTTTGATAAAGTATTTACCGGCCTTGATAAGCTCAATCTTACCGCCGAAGATAAATAATCTCTCCCTTTAAAAAGCCAGCCTGAAGCTTAATTATTTTAATCAAAAATATATTAAAAACTGTGTAATTTGGGGATTTTATTCTGGGGGGGAGAGTTCTTCCTCGGAAATAGATTCAATAATTTTTGCAATCTTATTTTCAATACCCCGCTCCATCCATCCGGGAAGTAAGTTCTGGAGTCTTTGTTTAAAATCGGATTTTAACCATTTAAAATTCATTGCTTCAAATAATCCGGAAAGCTGGAAATCGAAATTTACCGCCGGTACATCTTTAGCCAGATAATTAAGCAGGAGTGCAAATTTAGGAGAGGTTTTAAGCAGCGCCTTAGACAGCGACAGGGAAAGTTTACTGGAGGTCAAGTCATTATCATAAAGGGTGAAATATCCTTTAAAATTTACATCTTCAGATTCTAAATTAATCATTTTTAAGTTAGCGCTTTGATCGTTCGCGGAGAATTTTGCCGATAATCTATCAAAGGCTATTTGTTTAAGCGAGGGAAGGCTAAGAAAATCCGCTGCCCAGCTAAAAAAGAACATATTATCCAATAACCCGTGGCTTACGATTAAATCCCCGGTTAAGAGCGAATGCGGGTGGCTTTGGTAATGGATTTTACTTGAAAAATTACCGTAAACACCGGCACAATAGCTTAATAGGCTGTGAAGCCTTTGGGAGCTTACATCACTTATATCTATGTCGAAAGAACCTTTAAGCGGCACGCCTGCCACCAGGGTTCCCCTTGCTTCT
>JBDRHJ010000036.1:0-5156 GCA_043816835.1 Candidatus Omnitrophota bacterium | reverse complement strand
TAAGTATTGTTTTAACAAAGCCCAGGTCTTTGGCCCGACTTCACCGTCAATATACAAGTCGTTCTTTGCCTGGAATTGCTGAATTGCCTTTTTAGTCTTTGGCCCGATATCCCCATCAATCCTGCCGTTATATAGCCCCGCGTTTTTTAAAGCAATCTGGATATCCTTATTTGCTGGCTTATAGGGCCCGGAGAATTTTGGTATTTGGGGTAAGGTAAGTTTAATTGATGAGGATTCCGACTCTGAGGTGATATTCTCTTGCTTTTTACTGCATCCGGGGAAAAAGGAAAAAATAACCAAAAAGCAAAGGATAATCCGCCTGGCTAACATATTTTACTTAGGATTTAACTACTGCCTCGCGGCGACAACGGGGGCAGAGAATCTTCATCCGTTCAGCGCGTAAGAATTCTTTATCTTTCGGATTAATCTCCGGTTCAACAGAAGAAAGCTCCTGATTCTTAAGATAAAAAAGCAGTAGGGAGGGATTAGAAAACATCAATGGCCCTAATTTCTTTGCCACCCAAAGCATCTGGTCATAAGGGGCAATTGGTTCGCCGCAGCATTCGCAGGCAGCTAATTCTTTCTCAATCTGCTGCTTTAAATCCTGCCTTTTATCAGTAGTAGCAAGGTCAAACTCGTTAGAAAGAATAATCCCCTTCTCGGTCAAACAGTTCGCCTGGCATTGCCCGCAAAAAATACAAATATCCCAGCGCACTTCTAAAACCCTTTTATTTCCCACATCATTCATGGTCAATGCGCCGCTGGGGCAAACCTGCGCGCATGCGCCGCAACCAACACAATCATCTTTATGAAATTCGGGCTTACCCCGGAATCTCTCAAAAGGCACATGCGGCTCTTTAGGGAATTTCGTAGTATATGGACCTTTGATTAGCGCCCTTATCGCCTCTTTTACTTCTCGTAATTTTGGATATCTCATATCTTCTCCTCTACAGGCTTACGCCTGTAGTATCTTACATTCCCCACACTTACGTGTGGGGTAATATTCTATCCCTTCGTATCTTCCTCATATTTATCACAGACGCTCTTTTCCCAAAGCTTAACCCCTGACTTATGGGCTGCCCTGGCTAAGGCATGCGCCGCAACCGGAGAAGTTAAAAAAAGAAAAATTATACAGAAAATGGCCTTTATACCTGCGGCAGAAAACCCCTTAAATAAGAATAAGCCAAAAAGAATACTGCAGGTTCCTAAGGTAACTGACTTAGTTG
Organism: Candidatus Omnitrophota bacterium; assembly: GCA_043816835.1. Classification (GTDB taxonomy): domain Bacteria; phylum Omnitrophota; class Gorgyraeia; order Gygaellales; family JAHJCI01; genus JBDRHJ01. The sequence continues at coordinate 3,930 of JBDRHJ010000036.1, read as the reverse complement.
AAGCCTGGAGCCGATTATAAACATCGGGAAATCTAACTAATCCCAGGCACCCGAAGAAATCAAAACCAAGGCCGATAATTATAAAAATGTATCCGATTGTCTCAAACATAATACTCTAATATTCCTGAGCCCCTTAAAATATAAAAGACGGTATTAATTTTCTGCCTATTCGTCAAAACTTCTGCCTTCTAAATACTTAGCTAAAGCTAAAGTCGAGATAAAACTCTGCAACGCCCAGGCAATTCCGATATCAATATACCAATTCCTTCCGGTGGCAATGCCTAATATCGCACAAAAGCCTAAAATCAAAATACCTAAAATATCAAGAGCAACAACCCGGTCTGCCGGGGTAGGCCCCCTCAAGATGCGCCATAAACAAAACAATCCGCATAACAAAAGGACATTAAACCCTCGCCTTAAAAGAAGTGACTGCCATTCTAAAAGCGAAGGAAATGAATACAAGAGGAATATTCCTAAAATGCAAATAATCGCTATTAATCCCAGAATCCAGCGCCTCATATTTATTCGAATATCCTCCTTAATATCCGCTCAAACTTGCTCACAATTAGCTCACTGGCTTTATTAACATCCTTATCCTTAACATCGATCCAATGAACGTATAAAAATCCCCCTTCTGCATCTATGTCAACGCTTAATGTACCGGGGGTTAAGGTTATTGAATTGGCTAAAAAGGTAAGTGCGGTATCAGATATAAGGATGGTTTTTACCTTAACAATCCCGGGATTAAGCGGGCGATAAGGATGAATAACCCTGTATGCCACATCAATATTAGCCTTAATGCATTCCCAGATAAAGATAGGCACATAGTAGAGAAACCAAAGATAACGGTTGGCGTGCCTGAAGATATGCGGCCTTTTTACAAACAAATCACCGGCAATAAGTGAAACAAGCCCGGCAATAAAAATACCTACTATAACATGCCCTAAATCAACCGGCCAGCCTAAACCTAACCAAACCAACAACCCAAGAAAAAATAATATTAATCTACTTCCCATTACTTAACCGCTCCTAGAACAGAGCTGGCATACTCCTTGCCAGACAATAAAACCTCGGCTGCCGAAATAAGAAGCCTTTGGCCAGCCTGGGGAAGGATAAAAATTATCCCCGCTACTAAACAGATAACCGCTAATAGCGTCATCGACAATTTCATTGGCAAAGGCACTTCTTTTACCTTTTTTAAACTTTCCTTTATATTTCCGAAGAAGGCGTATTTTTGAACCTTCATAAAAGAAGCCAGGGTTAATATGCTCCCCAAGACTGCCCAGGATGCATAACCAAGATGCCCGGCCTCAACACAGGCAAAAATAATAAATAATTTACTCCAGAATCCATTAAACGGGGGAATCCCCGCGATTGACATAGAAGCAACCAGGCTCGTATTCGCGGTTACCGGCATCCTCTCGCGCAACCCGGACATCTTCTGCAAATTACGGGTACCCGCAGCATAGACAACCGCCCCTGAGTTTAAAAACAACAACGATTTAAATATCGAGTGGTTGAATAAATGAAATAAACCGCCTATGATCCCTAATGGAGTACCTAGCCCCAGCCCCAATATTACATAACCGATCTGACTGATTGAATGATATGCTAACAGGCGCTTAAGATCCCATTGGCCGATAGCAAGAAAAACGCCCACGATCATAGACAGCGCGCCTAAAAACATGAGCAATGATAACACCCGCGAATCAACGCCGATAACATTAAATAAAATCCTCACTAATGCATAAACGCCCAACACCTTTATAAGCACCCCGGAAAGCATGGCTGATATTGGTGCAGGGGCCGAAGGATGTGCGTCAGGAAGCCAGGCATGAAAAGGAACAACCGCTGATTTCAAGCTAAAACCCATTAAAAACAACACGCTGATAAAGGCAGTAATATTAGAATATTCCTTTTCTGCCAAGACACTGGATATATCCGCCATATTTAAAGAAGAAGTGTAGCTATAAAGCAAGGCAATTCCCAAAAGAATAAAGCTCGAGGCAACCGAACCCATTATTGCATATTTAAAAGAAGCTTCTAATTCCTCGGATTCTGTGCCAAAGGCAACCAGGGCATAACTGGAAATCGCGGCAATCTCCAGGAAGACAAAAAGATTAAACAGGTCGCCGGTTATAATCACGCCGTTCATCCCTGCGAGCATCAGCATAAATAATGTATAAAATCTGTATTTCGCGGTGTACTTGTTCATATAGCTTATAGAATATACTGCCACAAGACAAGACACAAGATTCAAGGTTATGAGCATAAATGCAGAAAGGGCATCTAAGACCATACAGATTCCTATCGGGGGAATCCATCCGCCGATTTTATATACTATAACCCCGCCCGGGGTGCCATACATAATGTTTAAGGCATAGAAAGAAAACAGAAGCAGTAGAAAACAGGCAAGATTAGCCAAAATATCTGCGCTGCGTTTGGAAAATTTCCCGATAAGGGAAATAATAAACGCTGCCGCCAACGGTATAACTACAAATAAAGGTAATATATTCATTTAATTAATTGATTAACTATCCGCTAAGCTTCTTAATTTTGGTAATATCAAAAGTCTTGTATTTATCGTAAATTCTTATTGCAATCGCAACGATTAGCGCAGTGCTTGCCAGGCCGATAACAATTGCCGTAAGCACCAGGGCCTGAGCTAAAGGATCCACCATGTTGGTAATTTCCTGATCAGGAGACAAAATCGGTGCACGGCCATGCATACGGTAACCGGCAAGAACAAAAAACAGGTTCACTGCGTATTCAACAATCGTTAAACCAATAATAATCTTGATAAGATTTCTCTTTCTTAGTATGCAGTAAAGGCCGATACAAAAAAGCACTAAACACAAGAAATATACGGTCATAGTTCGACTCGCTTCGCTCGCTCACTATGATGCCAAGCGAACGCGAAGCATCATTTTTCCTCTGGTTTGGATAAAAGCACTAAAGCTAAAAAGATAAGAAATAATCCTGAGCCAACTTTAAGACATATGGCAATATTAAGTAAAGGAATAGTTCCTGCGCTAAAGAGATTAAACGGCTTTCCCTTGTTTAAGAAATTAAAGAAGAAATACCCCCCGAATAATCCGGCAACCCCTATTGCCAAAAACATTATTGCCCCCAGGCTTTCAAAAAACGAAGCGCGCGCCTGGTTAAATTTCTGTAAGGCAGTATCCTTGCCAAAAGCAAGTATTAAATGGATAAAAGACAGGGCAATAATTACCCCTCCCGGGAAACCCCCTCCGGGAGACAGGTGCCCGTGCAAAACAATATAGATTCCGTAAAGCAATATTAACCCTACGGTGAGCCGGGTAATCGTCTTAACAATTAATGTCATTCCGGGTTGTTGTTTCTTTTCCATAGTAAGACAACTCCTCCACACGCTTACGCGTGTGATATCTCCATCCATTCCCCACGTGCCCCGTTAGATAGCTGCGCATCTAACGGGGCACGTAAGTGTGGGGTAAAATACCCCTACTTCCTTCCCACCTTACGCATCACAACTAAAACCCCAATTACGGCAGTAAATAAAACCGTTGCCTCACCGAGGGTATCATAGGCGCGAAAATCCAAAACCACCGATGAAACAAGATTCGCAGCCCCGGTCTTAGCAAACCCCTGGCTTAAGTAATTTGCTGCCACCCTGATTAAGGGCTGCCCAAAACCAGGTAAATCCTTTAAGGCAATATAAGCCACGCCTAAAAACACCGCGATGAATAAAAGGGTAGAGATTGTATTAAAATGCCAACGCCCGCTTTTAATCAGGGGCAAATCCCTTTTTACCGTAGCGCTAATCAGAATAATCAAACAAAGTATCTCAACTACCAACTGTGTGATTGCCAAATCCGGGGCTTTTAAAACAAGAAAAGCCAAAGAAAGACCCAAGCCAACTGCCCCCACAGCTACAACGCTGGATATTAA
>JBDRHJ010000035.1:0-2488 GCA_043816835.1 Candidatus Omnitrophota bacterium | reverse complement strand
TACCGCTTTTATCATATTGCCCATGCGGGGAATAATGAAAAATAACATCAACATCATCCCGCTGGTCCATTTCTAAAGTCAATCTCTGATAATCTTCCCAGGACGATGCGCGATACATACCCTCTAACTCTAAGGGGTAGCTTTCCGGATTTTCAATTATATCCTGTTCAAGCTCATTAGCCATCTGGGCTAAATAAGGATAGGTAGCACTAGCCAAAATAACCATTTTCGTGGCATCCGGAATAAGCATTTTTACTAATTTCGCCCCCACCCTGCTTACTGATTGCTCTTTTACGCCGCTGATATTATATCCGGGATGCTCACGAGTCTGCATAAAATCTACATCCTTATCATAATATTCCGGGTCAACATTAATACCATTAAAAAGTATCTTATACTTAGTTTTTGCCAAAGGTAAAGCAACATACTCAAACGCATTATCATCAAAAATAATCAGCAAATCAATGCCTACTTCCTTGTCTGCTTTATCAATCTCCTCTAAAGCTAACCTTGAACGCATTTTTATATATTCGGGGGATTTATAATTAGCCAGGGTGTCCATGTAGAAATAATGCAAGTTCATTGTCTTGCCGTCTTCCCATCCCAGGGATTTTAATTTTTCAATTGTGCCCGGCTCAATCACTAATCCGCCGGATTTATCCCCTGGCCCATAACTCTGACAAATAAACACATCAGGGATTTCATTGGTAAATCCGATTTGTGACAGGAAAAAAATCAGCAATACCGCTAAATTAATCGTCCGGAAACATTTTTCCATGCTCTATTTTCGTATCACTACATCATTGAAGCAGGGTATATCCCAACAAAATCAGAACCAAATTTTATCTATTATTCTTGTTGTTATTTATTTTATAACGATATTCCGGATATGCAGACATCTCGGTAAAAATCTCTCTTGCTTCTGATAATATCTCGAGGGATATCTCTAATCCCAACTGTCTTGCCCTTGCCAAATTTATCGCGATATAGAAATCCAGGGGGAATCCAATAGGGATATCTCCGGGACTCTCCCCACTTAATACCTGGTGAACCTGTATCGCTGTCTTCGCCCCTAAAAGCTCAAAGTCCACGGGTGCAGCGGCCAAAAATCCCATATCGACAAAAAAGTTCCAGGGGGTAAACGTAGGTTTATCTTGATGGGTAACAATCCATCTCACTGCTTCATCCGCGGGAATCGCTCGTCCCTCTTTATCGTATAAACCTGTACAAAGATGCGAAACCGCGTCTATATCATCCATTTGATTTATTTCAAGAGTAATTTTCTGATATTCCTCCCAGCTGGAAGTAGTATACATTTTCTTTAACTTTAGAGGATATCGCTCAGGATGCGCTTGGATATCTTCTTGGAAATCCTTAGCCATTTGAACAAAGAAGGGATAACCAGTAGTGCAAACCGCAGCCATTGCCTTTGCCTGAGGTAGCAATCGCTTCATCAACTGATTAGCCATAAAGGGGAGGGATTGTTCTATTATCCCCGTGATATTATAACCGGGGTGCTCACGCGTTTCCATAAAATCCACCTTCGCATCATAATATTCGGGATTGAGATTAACCCCGTTAAACAATATCAGATATTTAGTTTTAGCTAAAGGAAGGCCAACATGCTCAAAGGCATTATCGTCAAAAACAATTATTATGTCAGGGTCTATCACCTTTATTTCTGCTAACGCCATTTCTGCACGCATTTTGACATCTTCGATGGTTTTATATTTAGTTTGTGTATCCATAAAAAAACGCGAAAATTCTATATCTTTGCCCTCTTCATAGCCTAACTGCTTTAATTTATCCAACATGCCCATCTCTATCCCCATGCCGCCATGAATCTCCCTGGGGCTATAGCTATGAACAATAAAGACCTTTTTTGGGGAATGCCCTTCTTCGGAGAATACCGATTGAGGCATTGCGATCACTAACAATATTGCTAGGCCTAATCCGATCAGCTTTTTCATATTATTAATTGACCCAATTACAAAAATACCGGTTATTGCGGCTTATACTTATATTCGGGATAGGCAAACATTTCTAAATGAATTTCCTTTGCCCCCCCCTAATACCTCAAAGGGTATCTCAATCCCCAGCTGCTGGGCGCGCGCAAGATTCAATGCAATATAGTAATCCCGCGGAAACTCAATAGGCATATCCCCGGGATTGCCGCCTCGTAATACCTGGTCTGCCTGCAGTGCTGTGTTTTCGCCGATCTTACAAAGATCCGTGCCTGCGCCGCACAAAAACCCCATTGAAACCCAAACTGCCCAAACCACAAATTCAGGTTTGTGGGTTTGATTTTTTAATATCCAACCCGTAAACTCAGAATACCCAATCCCCTTACCGCTTTTATCATATTGCCCATGCGGGGAATAATGAAAAATAACATCAACATCATCCCGCTGGTCCATTTCTAAAGTCAATCTCTGATAATCTTCCCAGGACGATGCGCGATACATACCCTCTAACTCTAAGGGGTAGC
>JBDRHJ010000034.1:0-4120 GCA_043816835.1 Candidatus Omnitrophota bacterium | reverse complement strand
AACAATTGCCGCCAGCACAACCATCTTATTTATCGAAGGCAAAGGCAACTCATGATGCAGTGCTATATTAACATCCGGATAAGAACGCTTAATCGCATTTTGTTTCCGCGTTAGAATTGATTTTTTGATAAAACTAAACATATTCTTTAGCGTTTGGCGGACAGCGTTTAGTATTTTCTATACGCTACACGCTATACGCTACTCTTTGGTTTTTGCATTTTCAAATACGCCTGGATAAAAACATCAATCTCCCCGTCTAATATCGCATTAACATTGCCGCTCTCATATTCTGTACGATGATCCTTTACTAAGGTATAAGGATGCATTGTGTAAGAACGGATTTGGCTGCCCCACTCAATCTTTTGTTTTTGGCCGCCGAATTGACGGGAAAATTCCTCCTCCTTTTTTTGCCTCTCCACCTGGTAAAGCCGCGCCTTAAGTATTTTTAAGGCGGTTTGTTTATTCTGATACTGCGAGCGTTCATTTTGACATTGGACGACAATACCGGTGGGTAAGTGAATAATTCTTACTGCAGAATCGGATTTTTGCATGTGTTGTCCGCCCGGGCCTGATGCGCGAAATGTCTCAATGCTTAAATCCTTATCCTCCAGCTTAAGCTGGATATCCTCCTCGATTTCAGGGATTACATCTACCGAAGCAAAAGAGGTATGCCGGCGCTTATTTGCATCAAAAGGAGAAATGCGCACCAACCGATGTACCCCTTTTTCTGACTTAAGGTACCCGTAAGCATACTCCCCATCAACCAAAAAGGTAATATTCTTAACACCCCCTTCTTCCGCGTAAAGGGAATCAGTGGTCTTAAGTTTGTATGCTTTTTTTTCTGCCCAGCGGCTATACATCCGAAAAATCATCCCTGCCCAATCGCACGCCTCGGTACCGCCGGCCCCTGCATTAATACTTATGATTGCATTATTGTAATCAAATTCCCCGCTTAGAAGGGTTTTAAATTCTAAGCCGGCTAAATCCTGGGAAAGCGCATCTAAATCTTTATTTATATCACCGGCTAAATCCGCATCATTCTTATCAAGCACCTCAACAAGCTCAACTAAATCTTTATATTTATTATCAATCACATCCCAGGGCTGAACAACTGCTTTAAGCACTTTAAGCTGGCTGACTACCCCCGCGGATTTCTGATTATCCTTCCAGAACCCCGGGCTTGCCATTGCTTCAGAGAGTTCTGAAATTCTTTGTTTTTTATTATCCAGGTCAAAGATAACCTCGTAACTGAATAAGCTTCTCTTTAATCTGGCTTAATTGTTGTTTGATATTATCTAGCATATTTTATATCCTCCTCCCGCAAAAACAGATTAGGCTTTTTTGATTCCCTTTAATACGAGCTTAAACTCATCTTTATTGTCTGCGAAATTTAACGCTGTTTCTTCGCTTACCTTGCCTTCTTGAACTAATTTTAATAAAGACTGGTTAAACGAACACATACCAAAGATTTCGCCTTCTTCAATAAAGTGCGAGATCTCCCCGATATTTCCCTCCCGGATAAGGCGGCCGATGGTAGGGGTAAGCAGCAGCACTTCATAGGCCGGAATACGCCCGGGCATATCCTGCCGCGGCAGGAGCCTCAAAGAAATAACCCCTTTTAAAAGCGATGAAAGCTCTGTCTTCACCTCCCCATGCTGATGAGGAGGGAAAAGATTAATAATCCTCTCGATGCTTTGCGCGGCATTAACTGTATGCAAAGTGCTTAATACCAACACCCCGGTCTCCGCCGCAGTCATTGCCGCTGACATTGTTTCATTATCACGGATATTCCCAATATAAATCACATCCGGGCTTTGCAGGGTAACTGCCCTTAAGGCTACGGGGTAAGAAGAAACATCATGGCGCAATTCCCGCTGATTAATGATTGAGTTTTTATCGTCAAAAACAGATTCAATCGGCTCCTCAATAGTCAAAATATGTTTGTGGGCATGAACATTAATATTCTCAATCATCGTAGCAATCGTGGTTGATTTACCTGATCCCATGGTTCCGGTAAGCAAAATCAAACCGCGGCTTTCCATAGACAACTGCTTAAGCACACTAACAGGCAGATTCAAATCTTCCATTTTCGGGATAACTGACAATATGCTTCTTATGACAATTGACGGGCAATTGCGCTGCTTGAATACGCTTACGCGAAAACGGCGGTCTAATTCCGGCAGATACAAAGCAAAATCCACATCTAAATTCCTGGAGAATGAATCCCTTAATTCATCAGAAAGAATATCCTTAAGCGCCTGATTAACCCCTTGTATAGTTATAACCTCATCCCCGGCGCTCACTACCTGGTTATTAATGCGCATACGCACGCTGGTTCCCGCGCGATAAAATATATCCGAAGCGTTCTTTTCAATCATTAACTTTAAATAATTTTTAATAGTCATTGCGTTATCCTTTCAATAATGGCGCCTTTTTATGCCCCTTAAAGCTTAAGGCCAATGTAAATTATACGCGCGAATTGCCCAGCACCTTTTTAATATTCATTAAGCTTTGAATATTAAAAAGGCGCTGGGTCGTGGTCTCGCTTATATTATATCAGCTTGTGTATTTTTTAGTAGTTAAAACATCTTGTCAGCTTTAGGCCTTAAAGCCTTTTGGATTTTTTTCTCAAGATTAAGAAGCCTTTCTTTTTCTTTTCTGCCGCGGCTGTATCCGCCTAATCTACCATCGGCATTTATCACGCGATGGCAGGGAATAATCAAAGGATATGGATTATTTTTCAATATCTGCCCAACAGCACGCGAAGCGCCCGCCCGCCCGGCTTTTTTAGCTACCCACTTATAACTGCGCACTTGGCCTATAGGAATTTCAGATACAATCTGATAAACCCTTTTTGTAAACCCCGTTAGAGACATCTTACTTTTTGCCTGTTGCTTCATAGTCTCTAACGGGGTAAACCGGGTCATCTTTTTGTTATGCCAATCTGAGATCATTTGCCCCGTTAGAAAGAAAGCGTTATGCATCGGGCAAATGCAGCTTTCTAACGGGGTTTGCCCCGTTAGAAAGAAAGCGTTATGCATCGGGCAAATGCAGCTTTCTAACGGGGTTTGCCTAAAGTCTTTTTTCTTCTTAAAATATGATGATATGCCAAGGCAAATCTGTGCGCTTCATCGCGGATTCGCTGAATAAGGAATAACGTGCGCGAACCGGATTTAAGGTTAACCGGCATTCGCCGATTAAAAACAAAAATCTCATCTTTTGTCTTTGCCCGCAAGCGCCCGTAAGCCCTGCGGCGTTTTGCAATGCCGATAACCGCAAGATTAAGATTCAATTCTTGCAGTTGCTTTTTAACCGCATTTATCTGCCCCTTGCCGCCGTCAACAATAATCAAATCCGCAAGCGGCAGCCCCTCGCGAATTACGCGGCGATATCGCCGGGCTACGGCTTCTTTTAACATCCGGTAATCATCTATCCCCGAAACACCCTTTATGCGGAAGCGGCGGTAATTATTCTTATCCGGCATTCCTTTATGAAAAGAAACCATTGACGCACAGGCAGATGAACCGGAAATATTTGAAACATCAAAAGCCTCAATCCGCTGCGGACGAATACTTAACCCCAATGATTGTTTTAGGTCCAAAGATTCGCGATAAGGCTCTTTTATCCCTCTAATCCCCTTTTCTGCACCCCCAAGCCGCTTGGGTGAAATACTGCTCAAAGCCTGAATCTGATTTCTTATTAAAGCCGCATCCTCGAATTTTTTATCATCGGATAACTTGCGCATCTTCAAGGTAAGCTTGCCGATTAAATCATCCTGCCTACCCTCTAAAAAAAGCATAATGTTTTTAATTATCTGCCGATATTCCCGAACAGTGATTTTGCCTGCACAGGGCGCAGGGCACAGTGCCAAACGATAATATAAACAGGGCCTCTTGGGCATCTTGCGGCAGGAACGAAAACTAAAGATCCGGCGGATAGATTTCATTGCCTGCTTAAGAAGCTTAACATCCGTATAGGGCCCATGACAATAAAAAACCGAATCCGCTGGCTCCTTACCTGCCCTTTTCCCCGCCTTGCCCATTATTCTTTGTTTGCCTGCGCGCGGGTCAGCCTTAAATAAAGCAGTTGTTTTTCTTGCTACCCATACTACCGGAAAATC
>JBDRHJ010000033.1:0-12865 GCA_043816835.1 Candidatus Omnitrophota bacterium | reverse complement strand
CGCGGACAGCCCTGCCTGGGAAGTCGGAATAAAGTTCACAAAAATAAACGCTACCCCTATTTCCTGAGAATAAAACCGGGGCAATCTTTTTCTGGATAATTTAAAACACTTATGTTAGACTTTTACATACTATTCTCCTTCGCAACAGCAATAAAAACGCCTCTTTTGCTTCGGAGTAATTATTCTGACCGAGAATATTCCTACGAAGCAAAACTAATATTTTCATTAGTTTTGCGTAGCAGAATAATTAATTTTCAAGCCGTATCATCCTTAAACCGTACAGCGCCTTCTGACTTATTATAACTGCCACAGCGCGGGCATAATGAAATTTCGGTTTTATGAGTAGTAAAATAAGTATAGGTGCAAATGCTGCAGCACCAGGTAAGCCTGGGATTTAAGCCCGGGGCCCCATGCATGAATTCCCTTTGCTTTAAAAAAATCCAGATGCAAAAAACCAGAGCCAAAAGGATAGACAAATATAAAGCAACCGCAATAGAAAAGTCGAGCTTTATTATCATCTATAAGTCTTGCTGCCCCTTAAGACGGATGCCCTAAATCGGTAAACAATATTATACACTATTAAGGTTTTAGGTCAATCTTTACTGTTTGCCAGGAATTTGGCGAAAAATTTGTCTTACAAAGGTTAAGAAAATGATTTAGGTTGCGCATAATCAATAAATCGACTTCGGGATTACCGGAAGAAATCTTTCTTTTTAATCCGGCAATTGTACCTTTATCAGAAACATAAAAAGAAACTTCCATATGGGCGGCCTGCCGGTCGCTAAAATATAAAAGAAAATGATATGGCAAGGGCGGATAAAATATTATACTCGAATCGGCTTTCTTGGTTTCAATTGGCTGCACAGGCTGAAAATATACTGCCTTGATATCAATCAACCGGGAAACCGCCGGTTTTTTAAGCAGGTTTGATTTGGGAATCAATCTATAGGCCTCAGATGTCTTTTGCCTTAATAAATTCGGGGGAATTTGCATGCTTAATTCCTCAGCCTGATTATCAGCATCCCCCTCAATATTTATCCTGTCGAGAACCGGGCCTAAAAAGAAAATTTTGGTTAAATCAAAAGGGCGGGCAATAATCTGCTTACCGAATGTAAATTCAACACTGCCAAACATTAGAATATGCCAAAATAAAGAAACAATCAAAGCAAACCTTAAACCTGGCACCAGCCCTCCCCCTTTATTACCCGGCCTTAGCTAAGCCGTGCTTATTGTAAGCAGGCTTCAAGAAAATTGCCTTCGGCGATAACATTTGTGCGATTTTTGAGTGGTATTGAATTTCGGTTTTTTGAAATTCCATACCATAAATCACAATAAACCAAACCTCATTCCTGGCTTGTTGCGATATTCACCTGCGATAATCCTAAATCTCTGCACATATCCCAAATTTCAACAATCCTGCCTAATTGCGCACGCCGGTCGGCTTTAATCAGCACAGGCTGGCTGCGGTTAATCACCCCTTTAAGAATAGTCATTAATTCCCGGGTGTTTACTACGTTGCCATTAAGGTAAATAACATTCTCACCGGAAACCACGACCTCTAAGGTCTTGGATTCTATCACTTGACTGGTTACCGCTTTCGGCAAATTAACCTTGATCCCCGAAGGCACAATAAAGCTGGAGGTAAGCATAAAGAATATTAACAGCTGAAAAATTACATCAACCAAAGGGGCGATATCAATCTGCCTTAACCCGTGCTCTAATTCTACATGTCGTTTAAACCGCATTTTTAAAATGTCCTCTTTTGAATTGTCTATCCGCCTTTTTCGTTATATTCATTCAAACCCATATTGCCTTTAGCGAAAAACAGCAAATTAATAATTTTTACTGTTCGGCAAGAAAATTAACCAATTCCGTAGAAGCTGTCTCCATCTCCAAAAGAAAATTGCTGATTCTGCTGACTAAATAATTATAAGCGACAAATGCCGGGATAGCAACAATCAACCCGGCTACGGTAGTTAATAATGCCTCCCATATCCCGCCTGCTAAATCCCCCGGAGAAACCGCCTGAAGCGCAGTGGACTTTGCCTGAATTATCTGAAAACTGCGCACCATCCCCAATACCGTACCGAGAAGCCCTAAAAGGGGGGAAATATGCGCAATCGTTGCCAGGGTAGTCATATTCCTCTCCAGCTGCGGCTCTTCATATAAAGCAGCATCTTTAATAGCTTCTTTAATCTCCGGGCGGCCGCGGTCATATTTAAGAATTCCTGCCTTTAGAATTTGTGAAAGCGGATTTTTTGTTATTTCGCATACCTCCAGGGCTTCCTTTATCTGATGGCGCCTCATCTTATCTAAAATCTTATCCAGAAGCTGACGCGTATCAATTCGTATCTTGCGCAAATACCAGATACGCTCCATAATTATTGCTAACGCAAATATTGAACAAAGAAATATCGGCCACATTACGGGCCCACCCTTTAAAAACATCTGCCACATAGTATCCTGCTCCTTTCGATTATCTAAAGTATAAAAAGGTCAATTCACATTATACACTTATTGCTGGTTTTCCTTAATCCACAATAACCTCTCGCGCGCATACTTTGCCTCTTCAATATCCATTGCCGCGACCTTTAAATAAATATCCTTTGCCTTAAGAAAATCATTGTGATTTTCATAAATCTGCGCCCCGTTTAAATATGCCTTCACAACCAAGCGGGGATCCGCAGTGTATAAATAAGGAATTTTAAGGTATTCTTCAACCGCCTGGTCATAATCGCCGCTTCTTTCAAAGGTACGGGCAATTTTAAATTGCAAATTTGCTGCTTCTTTTATCGAAATCAACGGCATCGCTTTATGGTAAAACTTAATTGCCTGGTTAAAATCGCCTTTTTTTTCGTAAATCAGGGATATCTTAGGATAAATCAGCCCGGCTAAGGCAGGTGAATTTTTTATTGCCTCTTGATAATTAGCTTCCGCCTGATCAAACTTCTCCTGTTTAAGAAAAATGTCAGCAATCGCAATACTCGCCTGGGTTCTAATATCATTTGATCCGATTTCGATTACTTTCTGAAAATTTTTAATTGCCGTATCTAAATGGCCTTCCTCACTATCAAGAAGGCCAAGCGCATAATAAGCATCCGAGAGTAATCCGCTTTCGGGGAAATCGGTTGCGATACTGGAAAAATAACGCCGCGAAAGCACTAAGTCGCCTTTGCGAAAATAATACCCCCCCAGCCACAAGGTTACCTCTGAGGTTAAAGTAGAATCGGGATACTTAGCGCGTAATTTTTTAAATTTATTCATTGCCGTTTTTTCATCACCCAACTGATAAAAACAGTCAGCGATTTCGTATTCCGCCTTCTGGATTATCTTGATATCATCGGCTTTTTGAATAACATCCTTAAACGCTTCTATCGCTTCGGAAAACTCACCCAGATTATATAAACTTGTTGCCAAAAGATAAAGCGCTTCAACCTCAAGCTTATTATCCCTCAATTCAGGCAGGTATTTTTTTATTGCCTCGAAGCTGCCTTTATAGTCCTGCTTTTGAAAAAGCGCCAGCGCCAAGCTATAAACAGCCTCGGCCCTGAGTTTTGACTTAGAAAAATTAAGCAGTAGGGTCTTAAAAGCCAGGATTGCCTGATCATAGCGGGATAATCGCAGGCAGGCAAATCCCAGTTTATACTGAACATAATCTACATAAAAATTATCCGGATAATCCTTGAGGATTTGGTCGTAAATTTCAACTGCCTTCTGGTAATCCCCTGCATCCTGATAGGTATCCCCCACCTGGCATAAGGCAGCAATCTTAATAATTTCATCGGATGCAAAAGAAGCTGCCTTTTGAAATTCAATAATTGCCTCTCTAAACCGCCCATCCTTTAAAAAAGCCCAGGCTAGCCCATAATATAATTTATCCAATAACTCCGCAGGTAAATCCCGGGCAATATTTTGCACCCCCTGATAAACAGAAATCGCCTCGGAATACCGCCCTAAATCATAAAGCGCTTCTGCCTTGCCAAGATATGCCTGCATGATTATCGGCGGCTCATTGGCTATATCCTGCAACTCCGACCAAACCCTGAGGGCATGCTCGAAATTATCGGTTTGGGTAAATAAATTGGCCTTGGCAAGCAATAATCCTTCTTTTTCCTGATTAGTTAAATCTTCGGGCTTTAAGGCGGTTAGCAAATTTTGCGCATCAACATAATTTTCCAGCTTAAGATAACACCAAACAAGGCCTAGCTGGGAAAGCGATGTTATCTTCCGATCCCCGAAATTACCAATCGCAGCCTGATATTGCTTGATTGCCTGCTTATAATCATCAAGGTAAAAGTATGACTCAGCCAATAAAAAATAAATCCGGTCTGCATAAGTTTCATCCTGCGGGTATTTCTCTTGAAAAACAAAAATATCTTCTTTTAATTCATGGTAATCCTTCAAGCTATACAAGCACTCCAATTTTTTAAAATAGGCATCCTGAACAAGTGATTCCCTGGAAAAATCATCAATAATCTTCTCAAAGATATCAATCGCACTCAGGAATTCACCCAGCTCAAACAAACACCAGCCCCAGGAATAATAAGCGTGAACAAGAAATTTAGATTGAGGAAATCCATCGGTAATCTTTTTATAAAAAGAAGCTGCCTTCTTGAAATCCTTACCGCGAAAATGCACCTCGCCTATCCAGTAAAGGACAACATCCTTTAAATCTTTAGCTGCCGGGTCAGAAGATAACTTTTCCAAACCCGTAAGGGCAAGAATAAACTTTTCCTGCTGAAAATAAGATTGGGCAATATAAAGATTTGCTTCAGGGGCTTTTTTGCTGGCGGGATAATTTTTTAAAAAGCGCCCAAAAAGATTCAAGGCCACTTCATAAAAACCATCCTCGTAAGCCTTCTTTGCCACATAGAGCGCCTCTTGCTCCTGGCTGTTAGGCTGGGCATACAATGCCGAACAGAGAAAAAATATTGCCGTAAATATAAGGAGTGTTTTTTTAAGCATTTTCAATGAGTATAGCGTTTATGGAATCCCTGGCCTTGAAATGGTATAAACAAAAAGTGAGACGAGTATGAATTATCCAGCACTAATTTTGAACTATGAATTCTCGGAAAATTAGTGCTGGATAAATTCGGACATATCACTTAGCTTCGCTATCGCTCGCTAAGTGATGTCCTCATTATATTATCACCATTGACTAGTTATTTCAATATCTAATAACGAAACTGGTTCTTTTTAGGCAGGCTTACGAATAGAAGCTGCTGTGGATTTTTGCAGGAATTTCTTTAAAAAACGCCCGGTATGGGAGCCCTTTGCCTTGATTACATCTTCCGGGCTGCCAACCGCAACAACCCTGCCGCCTGCATCTCCGCCCTCCGGCCCTAAATCAATAATATAATCAGCGCACTTAATTACCTCGAGGTTATGCTCAATAACAATCACCGTATTGCCTTTATCAACCAACCATTGCAGTACCAACAATAACTTTTCAACATCCGCAAAATGTAATCCGGTAGTTGGTTCATCCAAAATATAGAGGGTCCTGCCGGTTGAGCGCTTGCTTAACTCAGAGGATAATTTTACCCGTTGAGCCTCACCCCCGGAAAGGGTAGTTGCCGATTGGCCTAACTGAATATAACCTAACCCTACGCCATTAAGGCAATCTAAAATATTTTTGATCCTGGGGATATCAGAAAACAAATTTGCCGCTTCTTCAACTGTCATATCCAGGACATCGGCAATCGACTTACCTTTGTACTTAATCTCCAGGGTTTGCTCATTAAAACGGTGGCCTTTACAGATATCACAAGGCACATATACATCAGGTAAAAAATGCATTTCGATTTTTTTGATTCCATCGCCCTGGCAAGCCTCGCAGCGCCCCCCTTTAACATTAAAAGAAAACCGCCCCGGCTTAAACCCGCGCATGCGCGCCTGGGGAATCCGGCTGAAGATATCGCGAATATAGGAAAATACCTTGGTGTAGGTTGCCGGATTTGAACGCGGGGTGCGCCCAATAGGTGACTGATCTACAACAATAACCTTATCAATAAATTCATTGCCCAAAATTTTCTTATGTATCCCCGGTTTTTGGTTAGTCTTGTATAATTTCTGAATCAACCCTCGGTAGAGTATCTCATCTACAAGCGTAGACTTGCCTGAGCCGGATACACCCGTAACACAGGTAAATACGCCTATTGGAAAACGGACATCAATATTTTTTAAATTATGCTCCCCTGCCCCTTTAACCTCTAAAAACTTACCCTTCCTCCATAGCCTTCTATCATGCGGGGCCTTTATCTTAAGCTCCCGGCGTAAATATTTAGCAGTCAGGGAACCAGGATGTTTAAGCAAGTCACGGATTTCACCGGAAAACACAACATGCCCGCCGTGCCTGCCCGCACCTAAACCCAAATCAACAATAAAATCAGCTGCCCTGATTGTTGATTCATCGTGCTCGACAACAATCAAGGTATTACCTAAATCCCTTAGGGCGGTTAAGGTCTTTAGCAGGCGTTGGTTATCGCGCGGATGTAAACCAATGCTCGGCTCATCTAAAGCATAAAGCACCCCAACTAACCCTGAACCAACTTGAGTAGCCAGCCTTATCCTTTGCGCCTCGCCGCCGGAAAGGGTAGAACTCCTCCTGTCTAAACTAAGATAGTTCAGGCCGACATTAATACAGAAATTCAGCCTTTGAATTATCTCTTTTAGGATTTGGGAAGCAATAGCTTGCTCTTGATTGGTTAATTTCAAATTCTGGAAGAAATCCTTGGATTGCTTAATCGTTAACTGGGTAACCTCATAGATATTTTTGTTATTCAATTTTATTGCCCGCGCCTCTTTCTTTAATCTCATCCCGCCGCAATCAGGGCAGGAAAGCGCTGACATAAAACGGGTAATTTCCTCTTTTAAATAATCGCTATCGGTCTGATGGAATAACCGCTCCAAATGCGGGATAATGCCTTCAAACGGCTTTCCCCAAACATCGATATCCGGCGCTCCATAAAGTATACTTTTCTTATCGCGGGATTTTAATTTCTTAAAAGGCTGATCTAAATCAATACCCGCCTGACGGGCAAATTCACGCATCCGGGCACGATAATAAAGGATATACCCCCGCCCACCTTTTCGCCAGGGTTCAATTACACCTTCTCGTATTGACTTATCTTTATCAGGAACTACAAAATCGGGGTCAAATTCCAGCTTCGTACCCAACCCATTACAACTAGGGCATGCCCCATACGGCGAATTAAAAGAAAACACGCGCGGCTCAACTTCACTATAGCTGATACCGCACTCAATACAGGCATATTGTTCGCTAAAAATTAATTCCCGGGATTCACCGGATTGACTTATAACCTGGCTGACAACAACAATACCCTTGCCTACCTTAAGTGCGGTTTCTATGGAATCCGCTAAACGATTTTTAATCTGCGGCTTTATGGTTAAACGGTCAACAACTACTTCGATATTATGAATTCGGTACCTGTCCAGCTTAACTGTATCCCTTACTTCATATATTTTTCCGTCAGCGCGAAAGCGAATAAAACCTGCCTTTTGGATTTGTTTGGCAATATCGCGATACTCGCCTTTCTTGCCGCGGATTATCGGCGCTAAAATCATAATTGCATTATTCTGGGGTAATTCGAGAAGCCGGGTAACAATCTCCTGAGAAGTTTGACGGCTGATTAGCCGGCCGCATTGATAACAATGCACCTTTCCGATGCGGGCAAAAAGAAGCCGAAGATAATCGTAAATCTCTGTTTGCGTTCCGACGGTAGAGCGGGGATTGCCCCTGGCGGTACGCTGCTCTATGGAAATCACCGGCGATAAACCCTGGATGTATTCGACGTTTGGCTTCTGAAGCTGATCCAAAAATTGCCGGGCATAACTGGATAAGCTTTCCATATAACGGCGTTGGCCCTCGGCATAAATTGTATCAAAGACAAGGCTGGACTTACCTGATCCGGATAACCCGGTAACTACGATAAGCTTATCCCGCGGCAGTTTCAGATTTATATTTTTTAGATTATGCTCCCGTGCGCCGCGGATAATAATGCTTTGAGTGCCTTGAAGATTAATCCTGCGATTTGATTTCATTGTCGGTTTTGGGTAATTTTATAATTTTACAAGAAAATCGCCTTCGGCGATAACTTCCAGGTGATTTTCAGTGGTTAGGAAAGTGTTTTATGCTTTCCTACACCATTAAAAAATTCGCTCCGCGATGACTTTCAGCTGATTTTTACCACAGACCTGCCTGCCGGCAGGCAGGGTTCACAGAGAAAGAAGAAGCTTAAGTTGACACTTCGACCTTGCTCAGTGTCAATGGTGACAGACTCAAAGCATTGACAAAACAAGCAATGCATTTAATGTAAACTTAGAGAGTGTTTTAGACCCTTCTTTTCCCGCTGCCCGATAAATATTGTCTTCGGCGGAATCCCGCTCTGCGGGAAAAAAGGAATAGGGAGATCTCCCCTCCACCCCGTACAGGAAGAAGTCTCTCCTTTATCTGTCGAAGAGGTCTCTCCTCCAACCCGCATTGTTTTTATTATTGATGTTGGAGGTGAAACCTCCAAATATAATACTATTTTTATGCTTTCCTAATACTCTAAGAAAACTAGGACAACTTAAATGCAATCTTTCAATCGCCTGCTTGCATCCTGGCAACCAAAATGGCCCCTGTAACCCCCTTAGCATACCTTGTAGGCATAAGGACTTTACAGAGGCCATTTGTTCAATGAGTGCAGCGGTTTATGAAGCATAAACCGCTGCGCGAATTGAACCCAGCACTAATTTTCTGCGAATTCATCGCTTAAAATTAGTGCTGGATAAATTCGGACATATCACTTAGCTTACGCTTAGCTCGCTAAGTGATGTCCTCATTTACTTCTTTTTTTTCTTGCCGCCCCTTTTCATCTTAGCGCAAGAGACATCGCCCTGCTTATCAACAAAATAAAGATAGCCTACTTTTCTCGTAATACCGCATTTGGCTACCTTTTTAGGACTGCCCCCCTTGGACTTACCGCGAGCCATCTTGGCGCAAGAAACATCGCCTTTTTTATCCACATAATACAGATAGCCCTTTTCTCTCTTAATGCCTACCTTTGTTACTTTTTGAGCCATACTTTTTCACCTCCTTCCAGCTTTATTGATTTGTTAAATTATTTTGTAGATTAAGCCCTTCGACTGCGCACATTCGCTCTCGCTCAGTACTCCTTTTAGTCGCTCAGGACATAATCCTGAATCTTTCGACGTTGCACGTTCGTTCCCCTCAATACTGCTTAGGATAGTTCGTGAAATCGAGGGATTAAGTTCCTATCCTTACCGGATCAAGAATCTGCCTAAGCGCGGCAATCGTTGATAATACTGCCAGGAAGCTGGTTTTTGGATTATCGGGATGAAGTAAATTTTCAACCCGCGTATAAATCCTTCCCGCGCTTGACTCTATATAAAGCTCATGAATATTCCTCTTTACTGTCGGGCAAGCCATAATCTTAACCTGGACCCTTACCTGTTTAACGCCCGCAATACTTAAGGTTGCGGCAACATTGATATTCTGCGGAAATAACTTAATTGCCTGATGCGCACTGCCTGAAAATAATAAAGTATCCTTTTTAATTTTATCAAGCCTTATCCCCTTGCGCTTAATATAGTCTATACCGTTAAAAGACTTAGGATTTTTGCGCGTAAGCAGAATAATCTTTTTGATTTTCTTCTCTGAAGCAGCCTTAAGGGCATCAATACCGCATATTGCGCCGCTGGGGATATAAACCCTGGCCTTATTATTAAGGGCTAAATTTCGCAGCTCTTGCATGTGGGCAATTACCCCGCCGACGCTTAAAATCATAATATCGCGTCCTTTATTTAAGACGCGTTTAGTAATCCGAAGGCAATCCTTAACCCTTGCTGCCTCAATTACCAATTCAGACCTTTTGATTAAGGAATCTAATGAAGAACAAGCTAAGGCCGCCTCAATATCGCTATCCCTTTCTCCTGATTGCTGCCGCGAAATTGACAGGGATTTTAATTTCTTGGATAAATCCAGTATTTTATTTTTATCAATATCATATAAAGAGACTAATTTTGCCTGCGCGGCGAAATCAGTAATGATTGCTTTTGCTAAAGACGTCCCAATTGCCCCGCAACCGACTATTCCTATTTTTAGTCTATTCTTAGCCATTGTTAATTGTTAAGTCGCACAAAAGTCATAAGTCATAAAAAAGTCGTAAGTTTTCCCGAATGCAATGATTTTTACTTTATTATTGCTTCGGGATCCCGAAGTTATACTTCTTTGAGAAACTTCTTTCGGGATAAGTCAAGATTCAATTTATTTTCCCTGATGCCGCACTACTCTCCCCTGACTACTATGTTATCAATTAATCTTGTCTTGCCGGCATAAACAGCCAGGGCAAGCAATGCTTTCCCCCTAATTGTCTTAACCGGATTTAATCTATCTAAATCAACTATTTCTATATATTGGACCTTTATTGTCTTTTTTTTATTGATAATTTCGCGCATTGCACGTATAATTTTTGCCGAATCATTTACCCCGCGGGCAATCATTTTTTTTGCTTCTTTTAGAGCCTCAAATAAAACAACTGCATCCTTTCTTCCTTTGTCGGTTAAATAGCGGTTGCGCGAACTCATAGCTAGCCCATCGGATTCCCTTACAATAGGCATAACCTTTACCTTAACAGGCATATTAAGGTCACGAACCATCCGGCGGATAATAACTGCCTGCTGAGCGTCTTTTTGTCCGAAATAAGCGATATCGGGTAAAATGATATTAAAAAGTTTTACCACAATTGTTGCCACGCCCTTAAAGTGCCCGGGCCGGAGCCTGCCGCACAAACCTTTAGTTAGCCCATCTACAACAACATAAGTTTTGTATCCGTCGGGATAAACTTGGCCTACCGCGGGAGAAAAGATAAAATCAACCCCCATATCACGACAACGCAAAATATCATCCGATAGATTGCGCGGATATTGCTTAAAATCTTCTCCGGGGCCAAATTGAGCCGGATTAACAAAAATACTCACGATAATAAAATTATTCTCTTTGCCTGCCTCTTTAATTAAACTCAGGTGCCCTGAATGCAATGCCCCCATTGTCGGCACAAAACCAATAGTCTGGCGGTCATGCTTTAAATTACGGACAATTTGCTGCATCTCTTTGATGCTTCGAATAACCCTTGCCCTTTTTTTAGGCTTATGGCCGGATAAAGCAAAAACCGCCTGTCGGCGGTTATTGGCTATTTTCCGGTTATCCTTGGTTATAAATATTTTTTTTGCTTTTAACTTCATTGCCACCCCGGGAGCAATTTCCGCTAATGGCTTCATAACAAATTCCCGCCCTAACATCAACGGATGCGGCAAGCAAAGCGACCTTTCCTTAATCTGTGCATTGCCATAGAGTAAAATATCCAAATCAATATTACGCGGGCCGTTTTTTACTGTGCGAATCCTGCCCAAATCCGCTTCGATTTTCTGCATTTTTTTTAAAAGTTCGTAAGGCGATAAAAGGGTCTCGATCTCAATAACACAATTCAAATACCGACCTTGCAACGGCCCCGACTCAGGTAGGGTTTGAATGATTTTGGAAACCTTATTGACGCGGGTACCTTTAAGAAGTCCAATATTTTTTATTGCCGCCTTTATATAGTACCGCCTATCCCCTAAGTTAGAGCCGAGCCCAATAAAACAAGTTACCATTACCTTAAAGCCTTAGCTAGTCTGCTTATCGCTTCTTTTATCCGCTGGCGGTTAACCGTAAGCGCAAAACGAACATAGCCCTCGCCGGATTTACCAAAACCTACACCCGGGGTAATAACAATACCTGTACCCTTCAATATCTTCTGGACAAAATCTATTGAACTGCATTGCTTAGTTGTCTTTGAATAATCACAAGGAACCCTACCCCAGAGATAGAAGGTAGCTTTTGGTTTAGTTATCTGCCAGCCCAAAGAACTTAATCCCCCCACTAAGAGATCACGCCTTTCTTGATAAAACCGGGAAATCTTATCGATATAAGCCTGAGGGGTCTTTAGGGCAGTGATTCCGGCAATCTGAATTGCGCTAAATATTCCTGAGTCAATATTTGATTTTACCTTCGCGACTGCGCTTACCAAATTCTTGTTTCCGCAAACCCAGCCAATGCGCCAGCCGGTCATATTATAAGTCTTGGATAAAGAATGAAACTCTATGCCGACTTTTTTTGCCCCTTCTACTTCCAGAAAACTGGGTGCTTTAAAACCGTCAAAGCAGATTTCTGAATAGGCTAAATCAGAAATAACCGCAATATTATTTTGTTCGGCAAAACGGACTACTTTCTGATAAAAACCCATTCCTGCTACGGCGGCAGTAGGATTATTCGGATAATTCAGATAAAGCAGCCTGGCTTTTCTTAAAATAGCGGCGGGAATCTTTTTAAGTTCGGGAAGAAATTCATTCTCCTGCAACAAAGGCAAGGAATAAACTTTACCGCCTGCTAATATCGTCCCCCCCCGGTAAGGAGGATAACACGGATCAGGAACCAATGAATAATCCCCGGGATTAATCATTGCTAACGGCAGGTGGGCAATGCCCTCCTTGGATCCGATTAATGGCAGAATTTCCGTCTCCGGGTCAAGAATAACCTTAAATCTCCTTTTATACCAATCGGCAATCCCCTGACGCAACTCAGGCATTCCCTGATCCAGGGCATAGCGATGATTCGCCGGGTCCTGGACAGCTTTATATAGTGCGTTAATTATCTGGGGCGGTGTAGGCTGATCCGGATCCCCGATGCCTAAATCAATAATATCCTTGCCTTGTTGTTTTACCTTTCTTTTGGCGCGGTCCAGTTCCAAAAAAAGATAGGGCGGTAATTTTTTTAGACGAGTGGCAATATTTATCTGCATTC
>JBDRHJ010000032.1:0-9628 GCA_043816835.1 Candidatus Omnitrophota bacterium | reverse complement strand
TTGACGTAAGAACGGGCTCTTGGAACCATCACCCTGGCTGCATACGCCCAGCCATTCTTCATGCATAAACCCATCCGGAAAGGGGCCTGCCCACAAAGGCTTGAAATCGTGCATACCCGGCTCATAAGCCTTCCACCACTCATCAAGCCATTCAAAAATTACCCCCCCGATGGAATTGCCTGCTTTAGTGCCCCCGGCTAAATTGTTGCTGATATCTTCCCATGCAGCGCGGTGATATTCTGCCTGCAATCTTTCGGATTCTTCCATATTTTTACCTTCAACATAAGCCGGGCAGCCAAACTCAGTAATAAATACCGGCTTATCCGCCTCTTCCTTAACCCCCTGCCAAAGATATCCAAAACCATAATCACCGCGGTAAGCATTAGCACTGAATATATCAATATCCGGGCAATTCTCGGCAAATATGTCCAGGAAAAGAGTATCGCCGTTACACAGCGCTACCGGATGTTCGGAATCAAGGGATTTAATCACACGGGCTGCTTCATTGGCAAATTTAAAAAATCCTTCCGGGTCTTTATCAGCGTTACAGGCAACCCCGTAAACATTCTCATTACCCAAAAGCCAAAATAAAATATACGGCTCATCCTTAAATTCCTCAACCATCATTGTTATTGAAGCAATCATATTTTTCTGGTGCTTAGGATTGCGGTAATCCGTGCCTTCATACCAGGAAGCCCCTGAACCTAAAGCATACTTACCCAGGAAATCCCCCATAATAACCATAATCCCGTAATTTTTATACAACTCTCGCAATAATTCCTTGTTAACCTCCTGCGGATGGTGGTAAATTCTTATAGTATTTACCCCCATGTCCTGCATTAGTTTAAAATCCCCTATTGTTGGTTCGTCATCGTCCTGCAAATTATTTCCGTTCTTATCAACAAATGCATCATAAGGGCCGTCTATCTTGTTATTATTATTAAAATCTTCGAACATCCAATTGCCTAAGGTTCCCTCATCCGGGGATTGCCCTACCTTAGTCGGGGCATAAGTAACGCCCCTGATAATATAAGGCCGCCCTTGAACCTGCAGCTGCCAATCCCTATTTTGATATTGAAACAGGCGCACCTTGCCGTCACCGACTATCTTATTAACCCGCGATACTACATCCGGCTTATCTTCAATAACCGCCTCTTCGGGGTCGTATTTAATGAATCTCCCGGGATTAACAATCGCAATATCCTCAGAAACATCATTATTATAACCATTAACTATTTTAATATCAGCATCAACCAGTTTGTATTTAAATTGCGGGTTGCGTTCTAAAAGAAAATTTATCTTGCCAATTGCTGCCTGCCCCACATACCAGGGGGTATGCCAATAAGTCCAGCCATAAGTACCGGGAAAATGCACAATGATTGCATAGTAACACTTTATCGCGTGCTTGATTAAACCCGCCCTTTCCAGGATTAATCCGGTATAAAATAATCTCACCCCGGCCGGCGCAGATGCCACTGCCCATTTAAAAAATGCCGCCTCCAAATCCGGGGTCTGCAAAAAATCCCAATGCGAACCCTTGAATCTCTCGTCTTTTACTATAGCCTTAAATTTCGGGTTACGCCGCACTGAACCGGTATTAGGATAAATCCCTTCGCCAACCGCCTCGCTTAACCCTGCCTGATCATGAACAACATAAACATAATCCTTTGTGCCGATATTCTTGAATTCACCGTATTTAGTATACTCAACAAAATCCTCGGTGCCAAAATCCGACAAGCTTACTGTGGTGGCAATCCTATCTACCTTTGGCTCCTCGGACTCTTCTGCCTTTACCGACGGGTCTTTCTGAATTTTATCAATACTTTCCTGAGAGGCTTTAGCTATCTGCCAATACCAGCCGCGCGGATCCCATGCCTGGGCAAAGGGATATTGCTGGATAATAATATTAAAAGTCCTGACTGCTTCTTCGGATTTTTCCTGGCGCATATAAGATTCGCCTTGAATAAAATAACAAGTAACCACATCATTAAGAATCCGGTAACTATCTATATCCGTACCCATAGGCAGCTTGTTTAAAGATGCCTGCTGCCTTTTTGCCTCCTGCTCAAATAAATCAATGCATTCCTGGGTAACCTTAAAGGTATTCTCAATATCATTCTTGCCATGAAATTCCCATGCCTTAACCACTAATTCCCCCGAAGAAACGGTTTCTTCTTCGCAGGCTGCAGGCCGCAGGCTGCAAAATAATATTAAACAAGCAATAAAAAATACCGCTTGTAACTTATGACTTATGACTTCTGACCTACAACTTAACATCATCCTACTATCGCTCCGGCAGTAACCCCTTTAATAATATATTTCTGCATTAATATATAAAGCACAATAACCGGGACAGCCGCAATAGTTAAGCCCGCCATTAACAAAGGATACTGCGTGATAAATTCCCCCTGAAAAGCAGCTAAGGCAACCTGTAGAGGCATCAGGTTTCGCGAATCAAAAATAATCAAAGCCAGTATAAATTCGTTCCAAACATTAAGGGTATTAAAAATTATTACCACTGCCAATACCGGTTTGGATAGCGGCAAAGCAACATGCCACCACAACCCCAACTTGGAACACCCGTCCATGCGCGCTGCTTCTTCCAGTTCCTTGGGCATCTTGTCAAAAAATGTCTTTAATAAAAATATACTTGTAGAGAGCCCGACGTTAATCATACATAGGATATACCCGATTTGGGTATTGCGAAGATGGAGCCGGTTCAATAAAACATAAAGGGGAACAAAGCTTCCCGGGATAGGAATCATCATTGCAATAATAAACATATAGAACAAGACGTTTTTACCGGGGAATTTAAAGCGCGAAAAAGCATAAGCAGCCAAAGAGGCAACAGCAACTATGCCCACTACCGTAGAAACCGTATAGATGATGCTGTTAATAAAATAGCGCCCAAAACCGCCCTCTTTCCATGCAAGATAGTAATTTTCCCAATGCGGATCGCGGGGAATAAGCGAGGTATCCGAAAATATTGTCTGCTGGGTTTTAAGGCTTGAGGAAACCATCCAAACCAAAGGCAAGATACAGCTTATTGCCACAATCAGCAAAAACATATGCAACACAGTATTAAACGCGATATTCTTTGTCCGATAATATATACCTGTCTTCATATTTTACCTATCTGTTATGTTTATATGTCCTGGGCCCGCTTGGAAAAGCGGTATTGGATAAAAGAAATAACCACTAAAACTACCCCAAAGGTAATGCCTTGAGCGCAGGCATATCCAAAACGCGATGAACCCCTCATTGAAGCTAAAATCCTTAATACCGGCACCTGGGTATGGTAAGCCGGCCCCCCTCCGGTCATTGCAATAATTAAAACAAACGCCTGCATTGTACCTAAAACAGTTAAAATCGCGACCAAAACCGTTACCGGTATCATCAAGGGAAAGGTAATGTGCTTAAAGGAATGCCAGGCATTAGCGCCGTCTACCTTTGCTGCCTCATAAAGCTGCCGCGGTATGGTCTGTAATCCCGCTAAGAATATTAAAAACCCCCAGCCAAACCCCTTCCAGCAATGCACTATCGCCACCGTAGTTAATGCGGTCTTAGGATCAGAAAGCCATTGACGAGCCAGATGGGGAAAGCCTACATTTATCAGGAAATTATTTAACAGCCCGTAATTGCCATCGAGAATCCATTGCCAAACAAGCCCAACAACAACCTCGGATAAAACCGGCGGGATAAAAAAGACTACCCGGTAAAAATTCTTCAAGCGTATCTCGCGGTCGCAAGCCCAGGCTAAAGTAAAAGCCAGGGCATTCTGAAACGTAAGCGCAAAAAGCGTAATATACCCGACATTACGCATAGACTGCCACCATATTTTATCCTGGACAATTACCTCCCAAAAATTAGCCAGGCCAACAAAGGTTTTTGTCGGCATAATTCCGTCCCACTCATATAATCCCAACTGAAAAACCCAGATAAACGGAATAATGTAGAATATCGCAAAGATGGTTACCGCAGGAAGGACAAAAAGATAGCTTTCTAAAGTTGACTTGAGTTTGCCCATATCACTAATTAGCTTAAAAGTATGGATTAACTTTTATTTCTTTGCAAGTTCCCTGTCTTTAATCTTTTGTACATCTGCTGCGACTTCTTCCGGCGTTTTCTCTCCGATAATAATTGACTGAATCCACTTATTCCAAGCCTCAATCACCGGAGGAA
Organism: Candidatus Omnitrophota bacterium; assembly: GCA_043816835.1. GTDB lineage: Bacteria > Omnitrophota > Gorgyraeia > Gygaellales > JAHJCI01 > JBDRHJ01. The sequence continues at coordinate 5,446 of JBDRHJ010000032.1, read as the reverse complement.
ACTCAGAAATACCCCAGGTGTTAGGATGGGTTGTCAATTCCATATCATCGGCAAACTGGCTTAAAATCGGAGAAATTTGTTTAAGGCAGTTTTTATTTGAGGGAAGATTGCGGGTTTCCTGGGCTAGATAAGCCTGCTGGTCTTCATCTGTCAGCCACTCCAAGAATTTAACTACCTGCTTTATCTTGTTTGAGCGGGCATTAACCATAAAAGACGAACCGGCCCCTCCCCAGATGCTGCGCGGATACTTGCTACCCACCTTAGGCGGGAGCATTGACCCGTAATTAAGACCAGGGTTCATTGCATTGTAAACATTAACACACCATGAGCCGTTAAAGGCAAAAACTGCTTTTCCGTTGGCAAAGAGCTGTTCGGCATTCTTATTTACCATAGTAACAATACCATCAGCCAGAACACCTGCCTCGCTCATTTGTTTGAATAAATCCAAAACCTTAACCCATTCCGGGTCAGTATAAGGCACCTCGCCGCGGATTGTAGCAAGAACCTTATCTTTACCCATTAGGTTAAAGGCGAAATTGTTCGCCAAACAATCAATCATCCAAATCTCACCCCAGCCGGAAACCATGCCCTGCAAACCCGCATCCTTAATTTTCTTACCTATATCAAGGAACTCCTCAAAGGTTTGGGGTGGGCGTTCAGGATTAAGCCCTAATTGCTTAAATAAGTCCTTATTATATAACATCTGTATGGTCATGATATCCATGGGTACACCATAAACCCCCGGCTTAATACCATAGGAATTATTTTCGTCAAATTCATTTACTGCTAAGGCCTTGGCAAAGAATGATTTTCGCCATCGCCTGCGGTCAGCATCCATCTCAGTGGATAAATCCAGTATATGCCCGGCCTTGATAAATGAGGCAAAATCCCTTTTCTCTCCGAGAATCCCAAAGACATCAGGCAGGGTATTACCCTGGGCAGCAGCACGCACCTTCTGCGAATAAGCATCTGAAGGGGCATAAAGCTCGAAGTTCACTGCAATGCCGGTTTCCTCTTCGTATCTCTTTGCTAATTCCTTAAATGCTGCCTGGCGGTCTGTCATCCAATGCCAAACAGAAATTGTCGGTTTTCCGCTTATATCCGGCTTAGGCGCACAACCGGACAATCCAATTACCAAAAAGCCAAATAAGCCAATAACACCATAACGCAGTAATCCTATAAGTGATTTCAACTTCATCTTATTCTTCCTCCCATAATTACCCTAACCTTGTGTATTTTACCATCATTATGGGGTTTAATCAAGGCTTCTTTGACTTTTTCCCCATCCACATAGACCTCCCTGACCCCCTGCTCTACCCCATTAGGATTGCTTACTTCAATCTCATATATTGCCCCGCGAAATGGCCTCCGAATAAAGAATTTCTTCCAGGAAGCCGGTATACAAGGGTCAATACGAAGGCCGCTAAAATCACGCCTTATTCCTAAAAGCCACTCTGTGGCTGCTATAAATGACCAGCCTGCAGAACCGGTAACCCAGGTAAACGCACCCTCACCATAAAGATAAGGATGCTGCGGCCCAACCAGATACTCAGCCATTGCATAAGGCTCGGTTTTATATAAATCATAATCCTTTTGCTGGTTTGGTAATATTTTCAAAAAAGTGGAATAAGCCAAATCACCGTAGCCAGACATCAAGAGGCCGACAATCATAAATGTGGCTGCATGCGCAAAAACCGCGGCGTTCTCTTTTGTGCCTTCTGAAAACATGCTGATTCTGCCTAAATCAGGATTAAATTGGGAATAAGCAGGATGAAACAACGCCAGGCCATGAGGCCCGTCTAAATATCTCTTTACGGACTTTACAATACTTTTCTGCTTTGCTGAATCAGCAACCCCGGAAAGTAATGCCCAGGCCTGCGAATTAAGAAAAATACTGCCTTCTTTATTACGCTTACTGCCATAAACACGCCCTGAATCCGTGAACCCGCGCACATACCAAGCCCCATCCCAGGCAACCTTATTTATACGCTTGGCCATAATCCCTGCCTTCTGGGAATAATCCTTTGCCTTGCGCTTATTCTTGATAATACCGGCAAGCTCAGCCAGCATGTTTAAAGAACGTACCAGTGCCTGGGCAAGCCATACACTTTGCCCCTTAAGTTTAATCCCTGCGGCATCAATAGCATCATTCCAATCAGCATGCCCAATTAAAGGAAGCCCTTTATTGCCTACGTCATTAAAGCTAAAATTAAGATTCGCCTCCAGGTGCTCAAAGAGCGTGCCTTTCCCATCTGTTGAGCCATGGCTCTTGCGGAATTTTTCGTTAATATGCCAGCCGTTGATCCATCTATCTTTTAAATATGGAATGCGCGCATTAAGGATGTTTTTATCCCCGGTTTCCTGGATATAAGCATAGACCATTGATGTAAGCCAAATCTGATGGTCTTTATTAGGCCGGAATTTATGCGGGCCGTCGGTATCTGACCAACCCGAGGCAGAGGTTCCATCGCGGCGGATAAGTGAAGCCAGTTTAAATATTTTCTGACGGCTGATCTCGGGATTTAAAGAAAGTATACTTTCCCCGTCCTGGGCAGAATCGCGATACCCCTTTCCGCCGGAACCTTCATGATAATAAGAAGGCGAACGGCTCCAGAAATTACAAATATAAAGCTGGTATTTAAGCCAGGAATTAACCAGAAAGTCAAAATCGCGGTTAGGCGTCTTAACAACCAGGTTACCTAAAATACGCTTTCCCCAAACTGCCTTGGTATTCCCTAATTCCTGTTTAACTGTCTTGATATTGCGGTACTTTTTAATAATGCTGGATATCTTGGAAGAACTATCCAGCTGGCCTAAAACAATGCTGAATTCCTTTGTTTGATTTGCTTTTAAACTAAGGTTATGCTTAAAAACCGCAACCCCATCCTCACCGGAACAAATGCGCTGTGCGTTTTGCGCTGCGCGCCCTGCGCCCTTTTTACAGCCTAAAATTGCTTCCGGGCTTGCTTCAGTATTATACCTACCCATAAATTCGTACTTGCGCGCCCACCAATCCTTTACTGGCAAGGAGCTGGCAAAAAAGGCATTCCCCTTAAAAGGTCCAATATTCATATCCTGCCACACAGCGGTTTTCTTGGCAAATATCGCCTGAGAAGAAGAATCAAGCCAGATGCGGTTATAAAGATTCATGATATTACGATAACGCAATTCCTGATGATAATCACCCAACAACCATTCTGCATACGGATAAAGCTCTAAATGGCGCTGTTGTCTGGTTTCATTTTTAATCCGGATAACCCAAACCTCACAATCATCGCTTTCCGGAACAAAGTAGGTTATTTCACTGCTAATCCCGAAATAGCTTGATTTAATTACCGTATAACCAAATCCATGCCGGCATTGATAAAATTCAGGCTTAAGGCAAATGGGCTGATAAGTAGCGCTCCATATCTTTGCGCTTTGCGCTTTGCGTCTTGCGCTTTGCGTCTCCTTAATATAGACATAGCGCCCCGGACGGTCAAACTGCCAATTCTCAGGCAGCCACCTTAGGATACGATTAGTGCGGCAATCACGGTAAAAACTATACCCGCCTGCACATTGCGAAATAATCGCACAATAGCGGCTATTAGTAAGATAATTAATCCACGGCTTAGGGGTTAACGGTGTAGTAATCACAAACTCGCTGCCATCCTGATTAAAATATCCGTATTTTTTTAGTTTACCCATACTTCTTCGTTTTATTCTATCAGTAACTTAACTATAAATATTGCAAGCTGTTAAATCCCTGATATCAATAACTACTATTTATCTTGTTCCCCACAATACCGGAGACAACCCAAAGAGCTCAGCCTTTTCCAAATGAACACCAACGCGCTGTTTAAGCTTATCAGTAAAGGAGCTGGACCAAACAACTTCCCCCCTTGTATAAAAAGAGCCTTTTTTATCAGGTAATTCCAACCACATCTCCAATTGTGTCTGTGGAGAAAGTTTTGTCTCACTCTCAATCCCCATTCCATTGGCACTGATATCTACGGTCTGGGCATTAGATTCTTTGTCCTGACCCGAAGCCAATAGCCTTACTGCGAGAGTTTTGTCAATACGGGCAAATACACGGCGATCATTTGAATTATTGTCGCGCATGGCTCGTTTCCCCTTTCCCCGTGGCTTTTTATTTTGTTAAAATTAACATACATTTGACCAAAAGTCAATTGCTTTTATCTCTATATACTACAACATCAAACCGCTAATTGTTAACTTAATCACTCATACGCCATCACCCCCATTCAAAACAACTTATCTTAACGTGTTAGTTCATCTATTCCTAATATTTTTTCAATAGGTATACCTGTTTCCTCAATACTTTTTAAAAGGCCTTCTGATATATCGGCCCTGGGCGCAGAACCTTGCAATGCTTCATTGCTTGAGCGCAACTTTGCTTCTCCTACCCTTAGAAGTTCCTCCCTTTTCCTACCCATTTCTCTTAAGGCATTTTGGTCAACAAGATCTACAATTTTATAATTAAGTACACCGCTTTCTTCACCGCCCATTATCTCAGTAATAGCAGGTGGTATACCCCCTCTTGCTAAAAGACCAAACAGCTCATCCCTGGTTATCGAGGCATTCATAGATACCTGATCAGAGAAAAAATTAACCCCCGTAGTTGCCGGGTCTGGCAGGGGTGCGGGTGATTGAGAGCGATAGAATATTCTAAATGCAGCGCTAAAATTATTGAGTTCTTCGCCTGATAAAACTACAGAAAAATCTGCGTCTTGCGCTCCTACCCTTTCCCATACACCCGCATATTGCAAATAAATAATTTCTTTAGGGTCTAATTTTCCCTCACCGATTAATGCTAATAAGGCAAGATATACAGATACCTCAGTTGTAGAATGTACATCATAATCCGGGAATCCTTCGCCATTGGTTATAAGCAGGTCTGGTTTCTCTATTTCTATAATATTTTTAACCTTATCAATATCACTTTCTTGAGCAGTCGTCCTCCTCCCGTAAGAAGTGTACCAACTTAATTCTAAAGGAAATTTTATATTGCCGTAATCTACGCCTAAACTGATCAGCGCAGTTATTGCCTCTGTCACCCTGATCCAGGTTTTTATGTATTTTATTAAATGTAAATCTATTGCCCCCCATTGCGGCTTGGCCTTAGTCGCAGTAATCAAAAAATCCACCAATGTAGATATCTTGCGCGGGGAATCAAGGGACATTTTTTTCTCCCCTAACCAATCTCTTAATTGTATAAATAAAGCTTGAGCCCTTAGTAATTTCTCCTCCCCTGACATATTCTCCCATGGATAGAAATTAGCGGCAATCAGATTAGGATTCATTTGCCTTTCACAAAGAGAAGAAAGCCTTCTCGCTATCTCTTGGCAAGAAGGTAAACCCTCTAGATCATTCTCGGTTAAAGCCTTCATTTTCTCGAGCATACTGAATACATAACTATCATCAACCGCTGTAAAGCCTTTACCTA
>JBDRHJ010000031.1:0-6517 GCA_043816835.1 Candidatus Omnitrophota bacterium | reverse complement strand
AGATTAAAAGAGCATAACAGTGGTAGAGTGCTTGCTACGAGTAAGCAGAAACCGTTAAGAGTAGTTTATTATGAGTCTTATTTAAACAAGAAAGATGCTTTTGATCGGGAGATGAAGTTGAAACATCACGGCAGTACGATTGGACACTTAAAGAAACGTGTAAAAAATAGTTTACTACCGCCAAAAGGGCGGGGTTAATTCGCCCAAACAACTTACGTTCACCGACGTTCCGTAAGTTGTGGGCTCATAAATATGACAAAGGAATTAATTTTAATACTTGATTTTGGTTCTCCTTATACGCAATTACTCGCGCAGAAAATTCGCGAAAATCATGTTTTTTCACGCGTTGTTGCGCACAATATTTCCGTTAAAGAGATCGAGCTGCAAAAACCTAAAGGCATTATTCTTTCTGGATGCGCAGAATCGGTTTATAGCAAAAAAGATCTTTTGCCGGAAAAAGGGATTTTTAAGCTTAATATTCCCATATTAGGAATCTGTTACGGCGCAAGGGTAATTGTTCAGCACTTTGGCGGCCGCGTAAAATCAGACAAATCTTTAAAATCAGACCGCTGCGAATTATTTATTGATAATTCCCGTAATCTTTTTTGGCAAATGCCGGGCAATATTACTTGCTGGATGAATTATGCTGATTGCGTTAAGAGGCTCCCGAGTAACTTTAAGGCAAGCGCACATACACAGGAGAACCCGTTTTCCGCATTTGAGTGTGTCAGTAAAAAGATCTACGGAGTGAGCTTTCAGCCTGAAGCGGTTGCTACTCAGCGCGGCAGCCAAATCGTGGGTAATTTCCTATATAAAATTTGCGGATGCCTGGGGACCTGGACGATGAAACTTTTTATACGCGAAACAGTTGCCAGCATCAGGAAAACTGTCGGTAAGAGCAAGGTAATTTTAAGCTTAAACAGCAGCCTAAATTCATTTGTCCTTGCAATATTGGTTAATAGGGCAATCGGAAAAAGATTAAAATGCATTTTTATTGATAACGGATTATTGCGCTTAAACGAGGCAAAACAAATAAAAAAAATACTCAATAGCAATTTTCATCTTAATCTGAATTTTATCGATAAGAGCCAGCGGTTTCTTCAAGGGTTAAAAGGGGTCCAGGATTGCGATGATAAAAAAGGAATTATCCGCAATATCTCTGCCGAGCTTTTTCAGGGGGTACTTAAGAAATCGAAAGGCACGCAATATCTGGCCCAGGAAACGCTTTATTCCGATGTTATTAATTCCGGCCCGGTTACTGATAAGCCTCTGAAGTTAAAGCTATTGGAGCCCCTATGTAATTTATTCAAGGATGAAATCAGGGTTATTGCAAAAGAATTCGACTTGCCTGATACTTTAATCTTTCGCCAGCCGTTTCCGCAAAATGGTTTAGCCGGACGGATTATCGGGGAGGTTACTGCTTCGCGATTAAATCTATTACGCGAAGCCGATGCGTGTGTTGTTGAAGAAATTAAGGCCGCCGATATTTATGAACAAATATGGCAGTCATTCGCAGTATTGATTCTTCCTAAAAATGTTATTGCGATTCGCTGCGTTGCATCAATCAGCGGAACAACTGCGGATTGGGTACGGCTGCCCTATGATGTCTTGGAAAAGATTGCCCTGCGTATTACCCGCAAAGTAAAAGGCGTAAACCGCGTAGTTTATGATATAAGTTCTAAACCCCCTACCGCCATTGAATGGGAGTAATCCCGCAAGAGAGTTATCTATGTAAGTTAGGGATATTTAATAAGGCTGGCTGCGCAATGCTGCTTACATAGTCGCTAATTTTGCGATTTTTTTTTGCAGTTACAGTATACTAATATAGAAAAGTAAACAAATACTTTTGACTATCAGTTAAAAGCCGCTGAACGCCTAAGAATTAAGCGGAATTTTCCTCAAATGCCGCATTCTGATTTTGTTCATTTGCATATCCATACCCAATACAGCCTGCTTGATGGGGCCTGCCGAATTCCTCAACTCCTCGCGTTGGCGAAACAATATAACATGGATTCTTTGGCGATTACCGACCACGGTAACATGTTCGGAGCAATAAATTTCTACCAGGAAGCGCAAAAAGTAGGGATTAAGCCGATTATCGGTTCTGAGGTTTATATTGCCCCCGGCAGCCGCCTTGATAAAACTGCGCAGAGAATCGACGATGCGTCTTATCATTTAGTTCTTCTTGCTCGCAACGAAGAAGGTTATCGCAATTTAATGAAACTCGTATCAATCGGATATCTAGAGGGATTTTATTATCGGCCGCGCATTGATAAAGAGATTTTATCTACCTATTCAAAGGGTCTTATTGGGTTAAGCGCCTGCCTAAAGGGCGAGATACCGTCTTTGCTTTCCGGAAATCGTTTTAATGATGCCTTGAAAGCAGCTGATGATTTTGTCCAAATATTAGGCAAAGATAATTTTTATTTAGAGCTGCAGGAAAACGGCATTACGGAGCAAACCGGGGTTAACCGCGGATTACTTAAGATAGCAAAACAGCTTTCATTAGGCATTGTTGCTACATGCGATGTGCATTATTTACGTCAAGAGGATTCGGTTTCGCATGATGCATTACTTTGCATACAAACCCAAACTACTATGGATAGCCCTAAGCGATTGAAATTTGGCTCTTCCGAGTTTTACCTTAAATCCCCTGAACAGCTACATGAGCTTTTTAAGGAATTGCCGGAAGCCATTAAGAATACCCTGGAAATATCCTGGCGCTGTAATTTAGAATTGGATTTTTCCTGTACCCATTTGCCCAAATACGAACCGCCGGCCGGCAAGAGCCAGGAATCGTTTTTAAAGGAACTCTGCCACGAGGGGGCCACTAATCGGTTTGACAGCGGCCTGAATGATGTTTATCACGAAAGGCTCGAGCACGAATTAAAAATTATCGAGGAAATGGATTTTACCAGCTACTTCTTGATTGTTTGGGATTTTATCCATTATGCTAAAGAAAATAAGATACCCACCGGACCGGGGCGCGGTTCGGCTGCAGGGAGTTTAGTAAGCTATTTATTAGGGATTACCGATATAGACCCGATTAAATATAAATTGCTCTTTGAGCGATTTTTGAATCTTGAACGAAAACAGCTGCCGGATATCGATATTGACTTTTGTTATGTGAAGCGGCCGGAGGTAATAAGCTACGTTACAAAAAAATACGGCCAGGAGAATGTTGCGCAAATTATTACCTTTGGAACAATGCAGGCACGTGCGGTTATCCGAGACGTCGGCAGGGTGTTGGGTATGAGCTATGCGGATGTGGACAGGATTGCCAAAATGATTCCCCCTGACCCGAATATTGGTTTGCGCAATGCCCTGGAAACCGAGCACGAATTAAAGCGCCTTGCGGAAGGCGATGAGCAGATTAAAAAACTTATAAAAATCGCCTTACCCCTGGAGGGTTTATTACGGCATGCTTCGGTTCATGCCGCAGGTGTTGTAATTTCCGATTCACCGCTGACTGATTATATGCCGCTTTTTAAGTCCGGCGATAACCAGATTACTACCGGTTTTAGCATGGATGCTTTAGGTAAAATTGGGCTTCTTAAGGTTGATTTTTTAGGCTTACGTACATTAACCGTGATACAGCAGGCATTGAAGTTGGTTCAGGAACGCACCGGTAAGGAAATTAATATCGATAAGATTGATTTGTCCGATCCTAAGACATTTACGCTTTTATGTGCGGCGCAAACCGTGGGAATTTTTCAATTAGAAAGCTCGGGGATGCGTGATTTGCTTAGGAAATTAGAACCTGATCGATTCGAAGATTTAATTGCTTTACTTGCGCTTTACCGGCCGGGGCCTATAGGCTCAGGGATGCTTGATGATTTTATACGCCGCCGCCATGGCCGCGTTGCCGTGCGTTTCGACCATAAGAAATTAGAGCCAATCCTTAAAGATACACACGGAATTATTGTTTATCAAGAGCAGGTTATGCAAATTGTTTCGCAATTAGGCGGATTTACCCTGACATCTGCGGACCGGTTACGCCGGGCAATGAGCAAGAAGATTCCCGAGGTAATGGAAGAGGAAAGGAAAAATTTTATCCTGGGATGTAAGCATAACAGCATTGCCGAGGGGACCGCCAATAAAATATTTGATTTAATTGTATATTTTTCCGGATACGGTTTTAACCGCAGCCATTCAGCGGCATATGCGATGATTTCTTATCGCACGGCGTACCTGAAGGCCAACTTCCCAACTGAATTTATTGCCGCCCTGCTTACTTCCGAACGTGATAATACTGATAAAATTGTGGAATACGTAAATGAGGCAGCGCGCATGGGCTTAAAGGTTCATCCGCCGGATATAAATACGAGTGAAGCTAATTTTACGGTTGTTGATGAAAGGAGTATTAGTTTTGGTCTTCTGGCGATAAAAAATGTAGGTGGCGGGGCAGTTGAATCAATAATTAATGCCCGCAGTAAATCCGGTGAGTTTGTAGGTTTAGAAGATTTTTGCAATCGCGTTGATTTAAGGCTGGTAAACCGTAAGGTGATCGAAAGCCTGATAAAAGCAGGCGTCTTTGATGCATTCGGTGTAACCCGGGCTGCGATGATACACGGTTTAGATAAGGTATTAGTTTTAGCCTCGCGTATGCATAAAGAGAAGACGAGCGGCCAGCTGTCATTTTTTGATTTAGCAAATGATACCAAGAACGGCTTTCGTGCCATGGCGGGAATTTCTCACATTAAAGAATGGCCCGAGCCGCAATTACTCGCCTTTGAAAAAGACATGTTAGGATTTTATGTAAGCGGGCATCCGTTGGCGCATTATGCCAAACATCTGGCGCGTTTTTGCTTTTGTTCTACCGCTGACTTGAAGAATAGGGAACATGGACAGGAGATAAAGGTTGTTGGTTTAATCGTTAAGATTAAACAGACGGTAACCCGCGCAAAGGGCGAAAAAATGGCAATATTAAAACTGGAAGATTTGGAGGGCGTAGTCGAGGTGCTGGTTTTTCCTCAGGCATTTAAGCTTGTCTCAAAAAATATACAGCCCAATTCAATAGTTTTAGTAAAGGGGAGGCTGGATTTAAAAGAAAATACCCCAAAGATTATTGTTAATGATTTATTATTAGTCGACGACATTTACCGATTAATATCTGGGATGAAGATTGATATTTCGGGAATTCGCGAGAATTTGTTTGACAGCCTTAAAGCGCGTCTTTTTGATTCCAAGGGGCGCGTTCCGATATATCTGCATTTTGATACGCCTACGCGTTCGCGGGTGCAGCTAATCGTAGGCCAGGAGTTTTATGTTGAGCCCAGTAAAGAGTTAATCGATGATATCGAACTCTTAATCGGGGAGGGCAGGATTTCTTTAATGCTTTAGATTTAGACGATTCCGCAGGTTGTATTTCGTTCCTGATTTTGGTTAATTATCTTTTTTGTTGTCACGGGTTTAAGATTACAAAAAAATCCGAAAAAATCCTTGACTTTTTTTGTTTTTTTAGTAAACTATGCGTCTGAGTATTTAGATGCCGGCCTGGAATCTTCTTGTTCGCCCGTCGCTTTAAATAAGAATTATACCACCGGTAACATAGCAATAAGACTTGTGAGTACTCCAATGCTGGGGTAGCTCAGTCGGTAGAGCACGTCCTTGGTAAGGACGGGGTCACGGGTTCGATTCCCGTCTCCAGCTTTAACGAACATAAAAATTAAGCATGACCAACGGGGAAGTTATTGTAAATGAGAGAGCGAATCACGTTAGAATGTAAGGACTGTAAGAATCGAAATTATACCACGACAAGGAATAAAAAAAAGCAAACCCAAAAATTAGAAACAAAAAAGTTTTGTAAATTTTGCCGCAAAACAACATTACATAAGGAAATAAAATAAGGTTTTGATGCCTTTTAAGTTTTTAGAAGGGGGGAGGATTTTTTGTCTTTAGGCCAGTAGCTCTAATCGGCAGAGCAACGGTCTCCAAAACCGTGTGTTGGGGGTTCGAATCCCTCCTGGCCTGTTTTTGCCGGAAGAAGGATTCGAACCAAAAAGGGGATTATTACCTGCCTGCGGCAGGCAGGAGGGGAAAAGATTGTTTTCCCCTTAAGTTTAGCTCTGGCTTGCTAAGGAAGGGATGACAGCGAGCGAAACAAAAGAGCGAGCGCCAGAAGGGAAACCATATGGGTTTCCCTATGGGGAGCGACGAGTTAAAAACAGATTACTGAGCGACGTTCGAATTCCCTCCTGGCCTGTTTTTGCCGGAAGAAGGATTCGAACCAAAAAAGGCGATAACAGGCGCGAGAAATGAATCCATTAGCAAATGCGGTTAATTTCCTTAAGGAAGTCAAGGTTCAATTGCTGAAGGTATCCTGGCCAACCAGGAGCGAATTAATCGGTGCAACCGGGGTCGTTATATTAATTACCGCAATCGCAACTTTATTTATCGGCTTTGTTGATTTAATTTTGTCACGCATTTTAAGCTGGTTATTTCGATAATCTTGACATTGAGCCGGGGCGCTAGGCTTAAGCAATTCTAGAATTTGTCGTTGCTGTATATACTAAAT
>JBDRHJ010000030.1:0-4283 GCA_043816835.1 Candidatus Omnitrophota bacterium | reverse complement strand
CAACTTCCTTAAAAAAGAACAGAAAGCGAATTATTTTATCTTAATCTTAAGGAGGGAACAGGGTTGACAAACCCGTCTATCTATGCTAAATTAAATGCTATGAAAAAAGCCATTTTTATATCAATTATATCAATTTTTGTTATATCCAATTGTGCCGATGCATTCTGGATTTGGACGCCTAAAAGCGGCGAATGGGTGAATCCAAAATATACTGCTAAACCAACCCCTGAAGGGCAATTAGAGTATGCCTTGGAGGTTTATAATGAAGGCAGATTAAAAGAAGCCAGGGGTGAATTTACAAAGCTAATCAAGCAATATCCCAAGAGCAGCGAAGCAGCCGAGGCACAATATTACCTGGGGTTAATTGAAGAGAAAAGCAATAGGATATATGAGGCCTACCTTGCGTATCAAAAGGTAATTGATAAGTATCCTTTTAGCTCAAGGGTCAATGAGATTATTGAAAATGAATTTAAGATTGCCGATAGGTTTATGCAGGGGGGAGAGGCGTAAGACATGGGGGATTGCTTTGCCGGTTGAAAACCCGGCAATTGAAATTTTCTCAAAGGTAATTAGTAATTCTACTTACGGCCCCCTGGCAGCCGAGGCGCAGTATAAATTAGGTTTAATTCTAAAGAGTTTAGGGCGTTATTTTGAGGCAGAGGATGAGTTTAGCAAGGTGGTCTCCAATTATCCAGCCAGTAAATGGGTTGAGGCAGCTAAATTCCAGATTGCTACCTGCCGGGCAAGTATTTCTCCTTCCCCGGATTATAATCAGGAAGCAACCCGCGAAGCAAAAGAAAAATTTGAGGCCTTCCTGCGCGCTCAGCCGGATGCCGCATTATCCCGTAAAGCAGAAGAGAATATCCAGGAATTAAAGGAAAAGGAAGCGCAGAGTTATTATGATATTGCCGTGTTTTATGAAAAACAGAAGGCTTATAATGCGGCGAGGCTTTATTATAAGACAGTAATCGATGATTACCCGCAAAGCACCTGGGCAGCCAAGGCATTTTCTAACCTGCAGATTTTAGAGCAAAAGCATGAGAAGCCTTAAGCAGTATTGTTTAGCCGGAATATTATGTTGTTTGGTTATTGGATTAGGGGGCTGCGGCTATAGCGCGCGTTCATTAATCAGTAATCTTTATCGAACCATATATGTGCGCCCTTTTGCCAATAAGATTGATATTACCAGCGAAACCTCGGTTGGTAGAAGATATAAGCTATATTATCCGCTTTTAGAAAAAGATATAACCAGCCAGGTAATTAATCAATTCATCCGGGACGGTAATTTAAGAATAGCCAAAGAAGAGCAGGCGGATTTGATTATCGAGGGCGAATTAATTGACTACCGCCGGGATGCCCTAAGATATACCGGCGAGGATGATGAGGAAGTTGAGGAATACCGCATCAGCATTGTAGTTAAGCTTAAGCTTTACGATACAGCCAAGCAGGCTACGCTTTGGGAAGTAGGCGGCCTTGTCGGGGATACGACCTATTTTACTCAAGGGAGCCAGGCAAAATCAGAATCATCGGCAATAGCCGATGCGCTTGATGATTTAGGCCGTCGGGTTGTTGACCGCGTAGTGGAAGTGTGGTAATGGTTTATCTATTCGTTGGCGAAGACGAATTCGAAAAAGATATAAAATTACAAAAAATTAAGCAGGAGCTTTTTCCGCCCGGATTAGAATCTTTTAATTTTGAAACCCTCTACGCAAAGGACCTGGATTTAAGGACACTGCAGGAACGGCTTTTGCTTTTTCCGGTAAAAGCAAAACAGAGGCTGATTCTAATTAAGGCTTTCCCCAAGTTAAGCGCGGACATAAAACAGTATTTAATCACCTACCTAGAAAAACCCTTCCCGCAGGTTAGCCTGATTTTTGATGCGCGGCATATCGATAGGCGAGATTTATTTTTTAACCGCATATCAAGATCGGTAAAATTGATAAATTTCCGCGAGTCAATTGAGCTAAACGCCTTTAATCTCGGCCGTCAGATTGTGCAAAAAAGGATTAAGCCCGCATTAAGGCTGCTTCACGATTTATTATTACAAGGGGAAAAGCCGGAGAGGATCCTGGGGGCATTGCGCTATCAATTGCATCAGGAAAGGTTAAATTCCGGGGACGAAAAGAAGAAGTTGTCTTTTTTGCTTAATTGCGATGCGGATATTAAAACAGGAAGGCTCAAGCCGCAATTCGCCCTGGAACGGCTTCTTGTTAAATTATGTTATTTTTGAAGATTTTGTTCCCGCCACAATCATTTTAAGTGAGGATGGCGGGATTTTTGTTTTTTCGAGATATGTTGCGGTAAAAAATCCTATCGGATAATTTTAGGATTTCTTTGCGGCGCTTGATGATTGATTGGAACGCTCAATCTTAAGAAGCATTTTACTTAGGCGGGATTTTCTTCGTGAAGCAGTATTTTTTTTGATTATTCCCTTTTTAGCCGCTTTATCTAGCTTAGAAGACGCCTTGGCTAAGAAGGTTTTTGCTTCGACAGTGTTTTTTTCCGATAAATATGTGCCTAATTTTTTCAGCGTCTTTTTGAGATCTCGTTTTACCTTAAGATTGCTCAGGCGTCTTTTTTTATCCTGGCGTTGACTTTTTACTGAGGTCCGGCGATGTGGCATATTTCCCCCCTGTCAAAATCTAAGCAGTTAAGCTTCGAGTTAAGATTAACTAAAAATGTAATTTTTGACCCTGATATTTTATGCAGGGTAATATACCATAATTAGCTAAATAGGTCAATTAAAATATGGCAGGGAATAAATCGATTATTAAATCTGCGTCAATTATCAGCCTGGCTACGCTCTGCTCGCGGATATTAGGGTTTATCCGCGATATCGTGATTGCCGCATTCTTCGGCACAGGGGCGGTTTCCGAGGCATTTTTTGTTGCCTTTCGGATTCCTAATCTATTGCGCAATCTTATCGGTGAGGGGGCGGCAAATTCGGCGTTTGTTCCTGTGTTTTGCGAGTACCGGGAAAAGGAGAAAGAGGATTTCTGGAATTTAGTCAGCAGCGCCTTTTGGGCTATACTGCTGGTTTTAGCGGGAATTGTTCTTTTGGGCATCTTGTTTTCTTGTCCGATTGTCGGCATTATTGCCCCCGGTTTTTTAAAAGAGCCGGGAAAATTTCTGCTTGCGGTCAGGCTTACCCGAATATTATTCCCTTATTTGCTTTTTATCGGATTGGCAGCTTATCTAATGGGTATTTTGCATAGCTTTAAATCATTTGCTGCCCCTGCCTTTGGTTCGTGCCTGCTTAATATTTGCATGATTATTAGCATATTTATTGCTTCCCGGTTTATGCCCAATCCGGTATTCGGACTGGCAATAGGCGTGCTTGTGGGGGGAATTTTACAAATTGGCATCCAGCTGCCTTCACTTTTCAGGCAGGGATTTGGGTTGAGTATCTTAAAAACAAAGCTTAATTTTTCTCATCCCGGGCTAAAAAAAATCAGCCGTTTACTTATCCCGCGGATTTTCGGCAGCGCAGTATATCATTTAAATGTTTTGATTGATACGATATTGGCATCATTTGCCTTTATTGTCGGCCAGGGGGCGGTAGCGGCGATATATTATGCTAACCGGATTGTCCAGTTTCCGTTGGCGTTATTCGGCATTGCCTTGTTTTCTGCTGTGCTGCCTACGCTTTCCGGCCAGGCAGCAGCCCGCGATATCCAGGCTTTAAAGTCAACCTTGAATTTTTCCTTACGCACGGTATATTTCTTAATGCTGCCTGCGGCTTTTGGTTTAATTGTTTTATCCGGGCCGGTGATCAGGGTTCTATTTCAGCGCGGAAATTTTGATTATTATTCTGCCCAGATTAGTTCTTCGGCGCTTTTCTTTTATGCTCTCGGATTAATCTTTTTTGGGGGCATGAAAATACTGATTGCCGGGTTTTACTCTCTTCAGGATACGCGCACCCCGGTTAAGATGGCCGCATTAGCCTTGCTGGTTAACTTGGCCTTGAATATTATTCTGATGTTTCCTCTAAAGGTAGGGGGGCTGGCTTTAGCCAGTTCCTTGTCTGCGGGATTTAATTTTTTGCTCCTTTATCGTAACCTAGGAAAACAAATCGGCCGAATAATTACCAAGGATTCCTATATATATTTTTTAAAGGTAACCGGCGCAGGCCTGGCAATGCTTGTTTTTATCAGATTATTTTTTTATAAAGCCGCAGTTTATTTAAATCCCGTTCCAGGCCTTGCCCTTACAATTATCCTGGCAACGCTGGTATATTTTGGTATTTGTTTATTATTGAAGGTTGAAATGAAGCCCAGGCTTAT
>JBDRHJ010000029.1:0-14883 GCA_043816835.1 Candidatus Omnitrophota bacterium | reverse complement strand
GCCCCAAGCAAGGCTTGCGGCCCTTATTCGCCTTTTTTGAACGCCAATTAAGTTTCCCCCTGCGTTTACGCCTTCCGTATCCCATTATTTCCTCCTTATTAATTTACGAAGCATGCGCATATTAAACCCCGTTAGAGAACTTCGCCCCATAACGAGACTACGTTCTCTAGCCCCGTTAGAAATTTTATTTCTAACGGGGCTAACGTTTTGCGCTGACCCCGTTAGAAAGTTCCTTTCTAACGGGGCTGACGGTGACTTTCTCTAACGGGGTAAACGCATGGAATCAATTTTTTCTTTCAAAAGTATTTAATACTTGTTTTATCCCTTTTGCCTGCAGTAATAAACCCTCTAATTCCCGTAAATCAACCATATTCGGGCCGTCACAAGGTGCCTTATCAGGATGCGGATGAACCTCAATAAATAATCCGTCACAGTCAAAGGCAACCGCTGCCCGGCATAACCCGGGAACAAAACAACGTTCACCGCCGGATGCCTTGCCTAAACCCGAAGGCTGCTGCACGCTGTGCGTAGCATCATAAATCACCGGATAACCAAAATTACCCATAATTGCTAATGCGCGAAAATCAGAAACCAGATTATTATAACCAAAGCTTACCCCTCGCTCAGTAAGCAGGATATTACGATTGCCGGTAGATTCTGCCTTTTTAATTATCGGCAGAATATCCCAGGGGGCAAGGAATTGCCCCTTTTTAATATTTATCACCTTGCCTGTCTTTGCCGCGGCAAGCAAAAGGTCTGTTTGCCGGCACAAAAAAGCAGGAATCTGAATGATATCCAATACCCGCGCTGCCTCTTTGATTTCAGCTTTACAATGCACATCAGAAAGCACGGGGATATCCAACTTCTCTTTTATCTTTGCTAAAATCCGAAGCCCCTTTTTTATTCCCGGGCCGCGGAAAGAATCAATTGAAGTACGGTTCGCTTTATCAAAACTCGATTTAAAGATAAACGGGATATCCAGCCTGCGGCATATTGCTTTTATTTCCTTTGCAACTGACAAACAAAGCCTTTCTGATTCAACCACGCATGGCCCGGCAATTAAAACCAAGGGCTTATCCTTGCCGATCTTAATATCCCTAACCTTAATCTCTCTTTTCATTATGATTTTTCTTCTTTTAAAATCTGGCGTACCTTTTCTAATTCTTCGGGCGTATCCACGCTAAAGGTATCGAGGTTTGTTTCAATTAACTTTATGCGAAAACCCCCCTCTAAAACACGTAGCTGCTCTAATTTCTCGGTTGCCTCAAGGGGCGAATCAGGAATATTCTTATAAGTAAAAAGGAAATCTTTGGTGTAGGCATAAAGACCGATATGCTTGTAGTAAACCGGGGTTACGTCGCTGTTCTTGGCTCGATAAGGAATCGGGGCACGCGAAAAATAAAGGGCAAAATTACTTTTATCCGCCACTACTTTAACCACATTGGGGTTATTAATCTCCTTGGGATCCTTAATCTGTTTTATTATCGTTGCCATATAAATCGAATCATCCCCCAGTAATGCCTCGGCAAGGCGGTCAATCATTAATGATTGTACCAGCGGTTCATCAGCCTGAATATTAACCACTACTTTAACATCCCTGGCACTAATTACCTCGGTAATTCTATCGCTGCCGGAAAGATGCCCCTTTGCAGTCATTACGCAGCTTGCGCCAAAATCACGCACAACATTAAAAACCTTTTCATCATCGCAGGCAATAATTACCTCATCAAGGAGCAATGCCTTTTTTGCCCGCTCCCAAACATGCTGAATCATCGGTTTGCCGTGAATATCCGCTAAGACCTTACCCGCAAAACGTGTCGCACTGAACCGGGCAGGGATTACGCCTATTGCTTCCATGGTTCCCCCTCTTTCTAATAATTAAATTTTAGATATTGCCCCGAGAAGCTCTTTAATTGAATTGGTAGCTGTACCAATCTTGCTAACCACTATACCGGCGGCAAAATTAGCAATGTGTGCGGCTTCCAATTTATCGGCCTGACAAGCAAGGCTCAAAGTAAAGGTGGCAATCACTGTATCACCGGCGCCCGAAACATCAAACACCTCCTGAGCCTGCGTAGGGATATGGGTAATCTTGTCGTCTTCGAATAAATACATCCCCTGCTCGCCTAATGTAATCAGGAGCGAGTCCAGTTTAAGATACCTTAACAACTCCCTGCCGGCCTGTTTTAAATCTTTATCAGTCATCAGCCTATCGGTATTAATCCGGAAGCTGTTTGTCCTGTCTTGAATTTTAAGGTTCCTTATTGCGCTCTCTGCTTCTTTGCGGTTAGGGGTTATACTGGTTGTGCCGGCATAATACTGAAAATGCTCTTCCTTCGGGTCAACGGTTATGATGCGGTTTTTCCTGCGCGCTAAATTTATTACCCTTTTTATCAACCATGGGCTGATCACCCCCTTGCCGTAATCTTCGATAATTATGGCATGGAATTTAGCAATATTCTTTTCAATGAAATTATATAACTTTGCATTAATCCTCTCGGATAATGCATCGGTATGCTCCCAGTCTAATCTTAATGCCTGCTGATGCCCTGCAATAATCCGCGTCTTTACCGTGGTATACCTTTCCTTAGCCTGTAAAATCCCATCCCGGGAAATGCCTTGTTTTTTTAATTGGGATAATAAAATCTCTGCGTTTTTATCCTTGCCTGCCACGCCGCAAAGGCATACGCTTGCGCCTAAGCTTCTGATATTATTGGCAACATTAGCCGAACCGCCGAGAACATAAGAACGCTTCTTTGCCCAGACAATCGGCACCGGTGCCTCGGGGGAAATCCTTTGAACATCCCCCCAGATATATTCATCAAGAATAAGATCGCCTAAGACTAAAATCCGGGCTTTGCTAAAACGCTTTATTATTTTTTTTAAATCTTTCATTTTTATACTAACCTCATTCACTTATTGTCAATAATTGCCTGGGCTAAAAATGGCAGCATGATTTCATGATGGCCGACAATATAATAACCCTTACCCCCTAAAAGAACCGGGCGCCGCACAATGTTCTCTGCCGGGCGATAATGGTAAACCATATCAAAATTGGCAGTAGTAAAATCCTTAACCCTAGCCCCAAGATTGCGCGCCAAATTCAGTGCCTTAAGAAAAACTTCCGGTAAAATCACTGCTGAGCCGAAATTAAGCAATACCCCTCCCTGGCCTAATCGCGAAACCACCTTAACCAATGCCTGAAAATCACGCAAGCTGCCTTCCCCGGCTAATCCGGCGTTAAAATTCGGATGTTGATGAATCACATCTGTCCCAATCGCAATATGCACGGTTACGGGAATTTTTGATTTGACTGCCTGATGAATAATGCTAAGATTCTTAAAAGCAAGCCGCTCTTTTTTCATTGCTTCACCAACCGATTGTCCGATACCCAAACCGCTATCTACGCCTTTGGCTATTGCCTGATTAAGAAATCGGGCAGTCTTGGAATTCATGCCAAAACTTCCCTTGCTTAAAGAGGCTGCGACATCCTCGGATGTCCTGCCCTGATAAGCAATTTCAAAATCATGAATTATCCCTGCGCCGTTTAAACTAAGGCAGGTAATTACGCGCCTTTTAATTAACTCAATTATAACCGGGCCAAGGCCGCTTTTAATCACATGCGCCCCGCACATAACTATCACCGGCTTATTCTTTCTTCCTGCCCTAATTACTGCTTCAATAATATTGCGCAAATCCTTTGCTTTTAAGATATTGGGCAGGGATTGATAAAAATCAGTGAACCTAGCCCCTTTTCTCGGGATCCGGGCAAAGTCTTTCGTATCTACTTTGAACGCAGTGCGTTTGGGCAAGCAGGTTTTGACTTTTGTAAAATTAATCATTTAAAATCACCTGATAAGCTTTATAACTAATGATATTAAAATATTGGGGATAACGCCGCAAAAAAGGGAAGCCCTACAGTATCTTTAAGCCAGTTATTTTATCATGATTTCAACAGGTCGTCAATGGAATACAATACTTCCCCAACGCTAATCTTTTGCATGCATTCAATGGTCTTAAACCTGCATTCAGGCTGCCGGCAAGGCCGGCAGGGAATTGACGCAGAAACCATGCGTGATTTCTTTGACCAGGGGCCGTATTTTTCTTCGTCACTAGGGCCGAATATCCCGACAACCCCAACATCAAGATAACTGGCTAAATGCAGTATGCCGGTATCACTGACAACCACCAGCCTTGCCTTCTTAAGAAGGCAAGAAAGTTGTGCCAGATTAGTCATCCCGGCGAAATCCATTACCTTACCCCCGGAACCGGCCTGAATATTACGGGTAAGCATTTTATCCTCTTTCCTGCCAATAAGGATCACCGAATAATCTTCGGCTAATTTATCGCAAAGCTGAATAAATTTTTCTTTGCCCCATCTCCTTGTTTTACCCCCGGCAGCAGGGGCAACAATAATAAT
The DNA here is from genome assembly GCA_043816835.1 of Candidatus Omnitrophota bacterium. Taxonomy (GTDB): domain Bacteria; phylum Omnitrophota; class Gorgyraeia; order Gygaellales; family JAHJCI01; genus JBDRHJ01. The sequence goes on along the minus strand of JBDRHJ010000029.1, from coordinate 10,463 downwards.
ATTATCTGACTCGCTAATTCTGTTTTTCTTTAAAAGCAGTGAAATATAATTTTCATCCTTATCCTGGAGATAAAGTAGCCGCTTCTTTGGCTCCGGCAATACCCTATTTTTTCCTAATGCCTTAATTAACCGATAAAGATTGCGCTCCTTAATATGCCTTAATCCCTTTGGCATAGATAAAAACGGTGAAGTCCTAAACTGTGCCGGAAGCAATGCCCCGAATAAGGTATTGCGTAAATCAACAACTAAATCAAACCCTTGCTTTGCTAAATCGAAAAACAATCGAGTCTTTTCCCTCAGCCGCGCATACTTATCATAAACAATCAAATTATGTATATGGGGATTGTCCTTAAAGATTTCCAATGCGCGCGGGCCGACGATTACGGTTATTTTCGCATCGGGATAATTTTCCCGTAATACATCCAAAACCGGTAAGGTCAAGATTACATCACCGAAATTACTAAGCGTAAAAAATAAAATCTTATTAATCATAATCTATCCACCGAGTTACTTAAGAGTCATAAGGCCTAAGTCTTAAGCCTTTCTAACAATAACTTCCGGGTTATAAGTCATAAGTTGTAAGTTTTTTCTCTAACAACTGAAAACTGAGAACTGACAACTAATTTACAACTTTTTTTCTGACAACTGACAACTAATAACTAATTTATAACTTATTTTCTCTAACAACTAACACTTCGACCTTGCTCAGTGTCCTTCGAAGTGTCCTGAGTGAAATCGAAGGAAAACTAACAACTGACAACTAACAAAATTCTTATAACTTAAAACTTACTACTTTTTCTAAAATTTCCTCGACACTAATCGCCTTCATGCAGCGATAATCCTGACAATTCGCGTCATAACAAGGAACCTTACAGCCTATATCCTTTTGAATAATAATATGATCCTTGGGCGGATAAGGCCCGGTAATCTGCGCAGAGGTCGGGCCAAAAAGGGCAATTACCTTTTTACCCACTGCCGCGGCAATATGCATTGGCCCGGAATCCGCAGAAATAATGATTCCTGCCTCCTGCATCAAAGCCCCTAACTGCCCAAAGGTTGTTTTACCGGCAAGATTAATTAGCCTGTCGCCTGATTGCCGGATTATCCCTGCCGCTAAATCCTTATCTTTGTCTGCGCCGGTAATTGCGATATTAACCAAAGATTTTTCTTTAATCCGTTTAATTAATTCAACAAAATTCTCGGGCAGCCAGCGCTTAGGATACCAGTTAGCCCCCGGGTTTATTACAACCAGCGGTAAATTTGAGTCAATCTTCATATCTTGAAACAATCCCCTGATGTAATTCTTGTCATCATCGGAAGGAAAAAATTCATACCTGCGCTGGTTTATCTTTAATCCGATAAATTCCAGCATACCCAAAAAATAATCTATTTTATGTACTGCCCCCTTTGGCGCAGGGGCCTTAACCGTAAGCAGCCAGCTGTTTTTACAATCGCTAAAACCGATAACCTGCTTAATGCCGGCAAGCTTAAGCATCAGCGTTCGCGACAAAGACGGCTTAATAATAAAAGCGGTATCAAATGATTCCCTGCTTAATTTAGCAATAAACCCCAAACGCGCAAAAAAACCCCTGTCTTTGCCTTTTTCGTGATAAATAATTGCTTTATCAACATGCGGGCTGTTGCCAAAAATACTGTTTATGCGCGACAGGGATATAACCGTTAAATGCGACTCAGGAAAATTTATTTTTAAGGCAGCAAAAAAGGGGAATAAAAAAAGTGCATCCCCCAGCCAGTTTGTAGTAAATACTGCGATTCTTTTCATTTAATAAGGCGGTTTTAGCCTCCTCAAAACATTATAGAATCCGGTGAGCTTTGCCCATAGCCTTATTCCCAGGTCCCGGTTTGTGATCTTGATTCTTCTTAAGGCATAAATATCGAGTTCACGCAAAAACCCCCGGTTAGTTGTACAGGCCCCCAGATAACCGGCCTGCCTTGCCTCTTCTAAAACTTCCAAGCTAAATCCACCCACGGGATAAGCCAGGGTTAATAAATCCAAGCCATATTCCTGTTTTGCCTTTAGCTTAGAGCCGGCGATTTCCTGGCTTAATGCTTGAACCGGAACCTCGGGCAAATAACGATGATTGAGGGTGTGTGAACCAAAGGATACGGGTGAATTGCTGGTAATCCAATTTAAGTCAGCGCGGGTTAAATATCCCGGCTTACCGATCCAGTCAATTACCATAAAAATTGTTGCTGCAAAATTATATTCTTTAAGAATTTTTGCCGCGCTTAAATTATTCTTATATCCGTCATCAAAGGTAACCACCACCAGGTTGCGCTCTAATTCGCCCCCCCTATTAATCATACCTAATAATTCCTCCAAAGACACTACCTTATAATTATGCCTTTTTAGAAAAGCCATTTGACTGGCAAAGACATCGGGAGAAACCGCAAGCGTATTGCCTCTTGCGATATCCTCGTCAATATAATGATACATTAAAATCGGCGGATAATAATTTGCCTGAAGGTAACAATAGAGCCCCAAAAAAACAACCAGCAAAATTCCGCAAATTATCTTAAGCCTTTTAAATCTTTTCATCTTGTGCTTAGTTTTGCTGCTGATTCTTTATAAACAAACTCTACGCCTTTAGTCATTGCTTCTAATGTAAATTTTTCCTTAATTTGCTGCTTTGCGTTATTTATAATACGCCCCCGTAATTGGGGATCTTCTAAGAGCAGCCTTATCCCTTTATATAATTCATTAGGATTGCTTGCATCAACCAAAATCCCTGTTTCCCGGTCAGTGATAATCTCGGTTATCCCGCCAATCCGATTTGCAACAACCGGAACGCCGTTTACCTGTGCCTCAAGGATAGAAAATCCCAACCCTTCAAGCGTAGAGGGTAAAATAGACAAATCAAGGACGCTGAACAATAGGCTAAGATTAAAAACATTGCCTAAAAAAATAACCTGTTGTTTGAGTCCTTCTTTTTCTATCCAGGACTTAAGCTCATTTTCTTTCTTTCCTCTTCCGACAACTAAAAGCCTTGCCTTAGGATAATCCTTGATTAATTGCTTAAAAGCAGAAAAAAGCAAAACATGCCCCTTTTCAGCAGAAAGCCTGGCAATAATACCTAGGGTAGGGCTCCCTTTAAAGCAAGCATAATCCCTTGAATCACCTTTTCCCCTTGGCGTAAATTCAGGATTAACCGAATTATAAATTACGCTTAGATTGCCCGGATCTAAATTAAAATCATCAATCAAATGCTGCCCGACTGCCCGGCTAATCGCAATAGTTAAATTACCTAAACAAGGAATCATCTTTCTGATTAAGTGCGGCCGATAAAACCCATGAAAGGTAGAAATATAAGCAATTTTTAAACTGCGGCTTAAAAGAAGCCCGAGAAACTGAGTGATACGCGTCTGGGCATGGATAATCGTAATATTATGCTTCTTGATAAATCTCTTTAAAATAAAATAAGAAATGATTAGGCGCGGGCTGAATATTGATTTTGTTTTTAAAGGAAGCCTTAAAAAGGAAATTCCGTTCTCCCTTAAAAACCCTTCACCCCAACCCAGCGAAGAACCGACAAAAACCCTATGCCCCTGGCTTTTTAAGCCGTAACTTAAATTGAGTACATATCGCGTAATTCCGCCGATATTCAAATGATTGGTTAAAATAAGAATATTCATAACTATACTATGTTAACACTTGGCCCTTCTTTGTCTTTGTAATAATCTAATGCGTTGCTTAGATAAAAAAACATTTTTAATAAAATACGGCCACAATTTACGGATTAGCCGCATTTTGCCTAGCCAGTAAATCCCCTACCGCTTTAGCCACCTCTTCCGGCGCAATCCTGTACATACACTCGCGCCTTTTACATACTGCTTTATAGCAAGGCCCGCATGCAAGATCCTTATAAAATACAAGGCCATCGTGCCCGGCAGGAAGATGCCATTTTGGGTTAGTTGGGCCAAAAAAGGCAATGTAGGGTGTCCCTACCGCAGCCGCAATATGTAAAGGGGCAGAATCCGCACTGATAAAAACCTGGCATCGCTTAACCAAGGAGATTAATTGATTAATGCTCGTCTTGCCGCAGGCAATAATCGGCTTGGCATCTTTTAATAAATTAACTGTATCCTTTATCCGCGCGGCATCCCCGGATTCACCGGTAAATACCATCCGTATATGTTTTGAACTCAGTGCTTGGCAAAGGCGGATAATATATTCCTGCGGCCAGGATTTGCTCAGCCATTTTTTACTTGCACTAAGATTCATCCCTACCAAAATATGCTTTTTGCCTACCCATTCTTGATCCAGAAAATTCTCAATATATTCTTCGTCTTCTTTATTAGGCCAAAGCTCAAGGCAGGGATTTTTAATCTCAACCCCGAGCATTTTTAATATTCGGGATTGGTGTTGAACCGGCCCTTCTGACATCTTGCCTGGCGGAAGCGTATGATTAAGCAAGAATCCTAATTTTCGCTTATAACCATAACGTGCCGGGATAAGGCTTAAGAAATCCAAAAGGTGGCTCTTGCGGTTATTCTGCAAATCAATTACAAAATCAAAATTCCGCCGGCGCAACTCCCTGCTAATCTTAAGAATGCCCCCCATGCCCCTGTCTTTATCATTTAAATCACAAACAATAAGCTCATCAATATAAGGGCAATTAAAAAGCACTTCCTGGTAAGGGTTATTCACTAAGAGGCTGATTTTATATTTTAATTTGGGGAACTTCTCCCTAATTGCCCGCAGGCTCGGGGAAATCAAAACTAGATCGCCTAATGAGCTTAATTTAACCACCAGGATTTTAGAGCGCGATTGCGCCTGCTGATAAACATCCAGCGTATTCTTTGCCATTAACTCTAAGGTAAACTTTTCCTTCACCTTTTGATAGGCATTACCCGCTAAATAACCAGCCAGGGAATTATCCTTCATAATCTTAATAATTGCCTGCGATAACCCCTCTACATCTCCCGGGGAAACCAGTATTCCGGTTAGATTATGATCAATAATATCAACTACCCCTCCTACGCGGGTTGCAATTACCGGGACGCCCGCTGCCTGAGCCTCAATAATTACCCTGCCAAATGCCTCGTGGCGAACCGAAGCAAGGACTAAAAGATTAAGGTCAGCTAAAACCGCGGGTATATCATGCTGTGTTCCGAGAAACTCAGTATAAGAACCCAACCCCAGCCGCTTAACCAAAACCTCAAGCTCGCGCTTATATCCCTGATGAGAAAAAGAAGCGCCCCCGACAATCCAAGCCTTAATCAAAGGCGACCCCATATTACGCACTACCCGCGCTATTGCCCGTAAAAAGTAGGTATGCCCCTTTATCGCGGTTAACCGGCCGATAATTCCGATATTAAACACCTCTGATTTTTTCTTATCAGGCGGGATAAATTTAAATCTCTCCAAATCCAAACCGCGGGGAACTAAACAGATACGCTCTAAAGGTACGCCAAAATCCTTATTCATATGCCCGGCAATCACCTGGCTGGGGCAAATAACTAATTTTCCCCACCCCATTGACCGGCTGGCAAAATGTGTCCCATAATAGCCATGACAGGTCGTAATAAATATCTTTCCGGTTAACCGCGCTGCAAAAAAGGCAATCCAGGCAGGCACGCGCGAGCGCGCATGCACAATATCAATTTCCTCCTTGCGGATAATCCCGACAAGCTTAGGTATCATCTGAAAAACTGTAAATACTGATTTTCTATGTACGGGTAACTCATAATGCCTTGAACCTTGTTTTTCTAATTCACTAACCAAGATCCCCCCGCTAGAAACAACAATACTCTTATGCCCGGCCTTGACCAGATAATTAGCCAGGTCTCGCACGCCGGTTTCTACACCGCCCACATTTAACTCGGGTAATATCTGTAATATATTCATCTTTATGCGCGATGCGCGAAATTAAAGTAACTTAGATAATGCGACTTTAACCCGCAGATTATCACTTAAGCTTACAACCTCGGGTTTATCAGATATAATCTTTTCTAGAGCCTCGCGGATTAAACAGTGATCAGTTAAGTAAATATATTTTTCCTCGGCAAAATGCCTTAGGAACCGCTTATGCCGAGTACCAAGATCAACCTGTTTATCTTTCCTCTTAAGAGAATCATTGGCAGATCCGGAATAAGGATTAAACCCCGTTAGAAAGTTGCATTTACCTCGTGCATGACACCTTCTTTCTAACGGGGTAAATACAACCACATATTTTCCCGCACTAACTGCTTCAGAAATCATAGAAATGCTTTCCGGGGAAACAATTACTACCTTACTTAATCCTAAAATCCCTCCCATTGCATAGGGATTATTGTTTTGATTAGCAATAATCAATAATTTACAGCGGGGATAATTGCCGAATTCGGTTTTGATTAAACGCTCAACCTCAGGGCTACTGCGGCGCGAAGTAGTAATCAAAATTTGGCCGTCATGTTTTTCCAAAAATAGTTTAATTTGCGAGATAACCGGCTTTAATAAATCAACAGACAACTTAAATTTCTTTGCGTTGCCCCCTAATAATAACCCTAAAACTAAATCCTTTCCAATCTCAACCTGCGGCTCAAGTCCTCTGACCTGTGACTTAATATACTGATCGTCAATTAAATTTAAAGCGCCTGAGGTCGTAATAATATTATCCCTGGCCGGGGGATTATCGTGCCGAGGCATGATTACCAAATCAAATCTCTTTGTGCTTAAATAACCCGGCCGCATTAAAACAATCGATTTTGCCTGATTTTCATTTGCGATGATAAAATTTACCGCTGCCGCTTTAGCGCCGCAGGAAATTACGATATCGGCAAAATAAGACTGTAATTTCTCAATGCTCTCGCGCCTTAAAAATGCCTTAAGGCACAATAAACACCCCCGGCAGGAATAACGCGATACAGGCGTAACACTCAAAAACTGTAAAATCGCCGCGGGCTTATGTTTAAAATCAACCCTTACCAATTTTGTTTTAATCCCCAGGCTTTTCTCGCGGGCAATCTCCTTTATTAATTTTACTGCTGCCTGCCCCTGCCGCAAATGCCCGGCCTTGCCATCGTGTAAGAGCAAAACATTACGTTGACTGCTGTATTTAAAACGCTTATAGAGCCAAAGATATTGTTCGGGATACTGCGCAATATAACTTTCGCTGATCTGGTTAATTGTTTCTAAATTAGTAATTATATCATCTTCCAGGGACCCCGTGTTTTTAAGTGCCAATGGCGGCAAAACTACTAACTCATGTTTAGGGCCTTTAATCCTGCGCAGGTATATAATTAAAATCGGCACGTCTAATTTGAGGCTTACCCTGACCGGTAAACTCGGGGTTTGGGTTTTTCTGCCAAAAAAATCAACCAATACCCCCTCTTTTATTCCATGGTCAGAAACCATGCCGATAAATTTCTTGTGCCTTAATACCTTAACTGCCTGGCGTATCTGCTGGCCTGCTTTTAGAATACCGATTCCGTGCTTGCGGCGTATCTGATTTAAAAATTTATCCAAAAGGGGATTCCTTGATTGTTCTTCGGCAAACATATAAAAGGGATACCCTAAAATCCCGGCTATGGCAAAACAAATCTCCCAGCTGCCAAAATGCGATCCAAGGCAAATCGCCCCTTTTTGATTCTTTAAGGCGCGGTCTAAATTCTCCTTGCCGTTAATTGTTATATAGCGGTCGATATAATCCCGGTTTACCCTGGGTAGCCTTAAGGTTTCAACTATACTCATTCCTAAATTGCGGTAATTTTTTTTCACAATTGCCTTAAGCTCAAGAGGGAATTTCTGATCTGCCAAGGCAATGCGTAAATTCCGATAAGCCACTTTGCTATGCTTAGGATCAAACCAGTAGCAAAGCATTCCCAGCCTCCTGCCGATAAATAAAGCAAAGCCCAAAGGCAGGGCTTGAAAAAACATTGCCGCAAACTTAAGGCTAATATAAAGAATTGATTCGATTAACGAATGTTTCATATTGAGCTACTTCTAATTTTATGCGCAAGACATGCCATTGTATACCAGGCAAGCCGCAACCTGAAGCCGGCAAGCGTACGGAATCTTTTTCGGTTGTAATAACCTTGCTGATATTTGCCGCTTTTGAGTCCTTGATAATATTTTTTAAATCCGCTTCGCTATAGCGATGATGGTCAGGAAATCTAAAACATGCCCCAATGTCAACCCCTAGATTGCTAACCATATTTTCAAATGACTGCGGGTCAGCAATTCCGCAAACCAGGCTTACCTTTTCCCCGATAAATTCACCGGGGCTTAATAGATTATCCCTAGATTGGCCGAATTTATAAAAACCTTCCGGCTGATAGGCTGCTTCAACAATTAAAGCACCCGGATTAATCTGATTCAGAAGCCTTTTTATGTTTTGATTATCGGGATTAAGATTAATTTTAGTCAGGACAAAAATATCGGCGCGCCTTAACGAAGATAATGGCTCGCGTAAGATCCCCCGCGGAATAAGGTTTAAATTACCCAATGGATTCCTGGCGTCTATTGCAACAATATCTAGGTTTTTTCTTATCTTCCATTGCTGAAACCCATCATCCAAAATAACCGTATCAGACCCGTAATCACGTACTGCCTTCATAGCTCCCCTTATTCTATCCTTGTCAACGACAACCGGAATATTGCCTAAATTCCTGCTTAACATATAAGGCTCATCACCCATTGTTTGATAACCCGGGGCCAGAGACAAAGAACAAACAGCCGGTTTTTTATAGCCCCGGCTTAATACAGAGACTTTATGCCCTTTATCTTTTAAATATCGGGAGAGCATTTCTACTAATAATGTTTTCCCTGTGCCGCCTAAGGTTATATTGCCCACGCTAATAACCTTGGGGCTTAACCGGCAGGGCCTAATCCGATAAATAAATAAAAGGATTCTTACTGCCAAGCCGTAAATCAAAGAAAGCATAAATAAAAGGATTTTAAAAACCGCGGCAATAAATCCCTTTTCCTTATCGGTTGCTAATGAATAAAGATAATCTTTCAACATTGCGGCTGGTTGCCCCCTGATTTTCTAAAACCAATTGACGGGTTCTTTTGCTCATTGCATCAAGCTCAGCATGATTATTCAATAAAAATCTAACCCCTTTTAATAATCCTTCCTGCCCACGCACCATACAGGCTGCCTTATTACTTAAGAACAAACTAGTTATATCGCGAAAATTAAACATGTGCGGCCCAAAGATAATCGGCTTTTGGAAAAACGCCGGCTCCAGGATATTCTGCCCGCCCTTTTTTATTAAACTGCCCCCGACAAAAACAATATCGGCAACCGCATAAAAAAACATAAGCTGGCCAATGGCATCCAAAAGAAATACCGCTTGTTTATCTATATCGCGCTTGCCTGGTTCCCCTTTTAATTGGCTAATCCTGCTTACGCTAAAGCCAAACCTGCGGATTAAGGACTCAATCTCAGGCCAGCGCTCCGGATGCCGCGGGGCAATAAACAGCCTAAGCCCCGGGAATTCATCGGCTAATTTTTTATAAACACTTAAAATTATCTCTTCCTCGCCCGGGTGGGTTGAGCCAACAACAAACAAGCGCTCTGGTTCTTTTAATCCTAAGCTTAACCGGTAATCACTGTAGTCCCGCTTGGCATCCGCAGGATCAAAAATATCATACTTCATATTACCGGTAATCTTAAGCTTATCAGGGAGTACCCCTAAACGAGACAATCTTTTGGCATCCCGGTTGCTTTGTACACAAAAGAAATTTATCTTGTTTAATATTGGCTTAATCAGGGGCTTTACTATCCGGTAGCCGAAAAATGAATGATCGGAAATCCGCGCATTAACCAAAACCACCGGTACAGCCGCCTTATTAAGATTGGTTATCAAATTCGGCCATATCTCTGTTTCAATAATAATGCAAACACAGGGGCGAATCCTTTGGATAACCCTTTTAGTGATAAAACTCAAGTCAAGGGGCAAGTAAAATACAAAATCCCCTTCACGGCTAAACTCACGGATAATCCTATTACCGGTAGCAGTAACCGTTGAAAGCGCGAATTTCTTTTCCGGATAAACCCGGCGCAGCTGTTTTATTAAAACCCCGGCTATCTTTGCCTCGCCTACGCTTACCGCATGTATCCAAACCGGCTGGTTTAATTTAATATCCGGCAGGAACCCTAACCGCTGGCTGAATCCCTGATTGGCCTTTTTCTTGAGCAAAAAACAGGGTAAATAAAATATCGCAAAGATAATAAATATTAAATCATATAAAATAAACATCTTATATCCGGTGTTGCCGGTTTTCTATTATCCCCAAGATCCAGCTGCTTTAAAAGGCGCGCCCTAAAACTAATCAATAATTTTAAGCATGGGGATGGGCCTTGTTATAAACACTTTTTAACTTCTCTGTGGTAAGGTGCGTATAAATCTGGGTTGTCGAAAGGTTGGCATGCCCGAGAAGCTCCTGCACACTTCTTAAATCTGCCCCGCGATTTAAAAGATGAGTAGCAAAGGAATGCCTTAAACTATGAGGAGAA
>JBDRHJ010000028.1:0-7596 GCA_043816835.1 Candidatus Omnitrophota bacterium | reverse complement strand
GGCCCTTTTGTTTATATTTTTCTGCAAAGAAGGGCAGAAGCAATTATTTTACGTGAACAACGCCGTTATCAAAATACTTTGAAGCAGGCAGCAATCGGAATGACGCGTATTCGTAATTTAGATAAGCTCTTAAAGCTAATTGCCTATATTGTTACAAAAACAGTTCGAATTTCGCATTCGGCAATATACCTGTTTGAATCAAATACCGAACAATTCCACCTAAAGATAGGCCTCAATATAAAAAGCCGGCAGCCGATATCAATCAGTAATAAACATTCCCTAATCAACTGGCTAAATAAACAAAAAGAACCCCTGGTTTACGAAGAAATAAAACGGCGCGCACAAGACAGCCGTAGTAATATATTTAAGGAGTTGCAGGAACAAATGGAGCAACTGGATGCTTCGGTTATCATCCCCAGCTTCCTTGAGAACCGGTTATTAGCTTTCCTTGTCCTTGGGGATAAGCGCTCCGGGGCAATATATACCTCAGAAGACCTGAATATCTTTTTGGTATTAGCAACCCAGGCAGCATTAGCAATTGAGAATGCCTTGTTTATCCTGGAAGCAAAAACAATGCAGGAGCAAATTGCGCAAGCAGAGAAAATGGCTACGATTGGCACCATGGCAGACGGGCTTTCGCATCAAATCAATAATCGCCTGCATGCGCTGTCAATGATTACCGGGGATACATTAGATACCCTGAAATTACATAATCCCGTGGATTGTGCTGAAGAAACAAAGAAAATCTTTTCCCAGGTTGTCCATGCATTAGAGCGCATCCAGGCAAATGTCATACAGGGAAGGGAAGTAGTAAATGGCTTGCTTAAATATTCGCGCAAGGGGCAAGCGGGGTTTTCTGCAATAAGCATTGATGAAGTCATTGACGGCGCGCTGGAAATGGTTAAGTTTAAGGTAAAACTTTCTGAGATTGAACTGGTGCGGGATTATCCGTCAGGGACACCAAAAATTAAGGCAAATTTAGCGCAACTCCAGGAGGTATTTTTCAACCTGATTGATAATGCATACGATGCGATTGTCGAGCGCAGGCAGGATTTAAAAGAGGCGGGTTACCGCGGCAAGATTACAATTTCCTGCGCCCAGCCGGTAAACAGCTTCCTTGAAATTATTTTTGGCGATAACGGCATCGGCGTAAAGGATGTTGATCGGCGTAAGGTTTTTACCCCTTTCTTTACCACAAAGGTGTCTTCGCGGCAGGGAACCGGATTAGGGCTTTTTGTTATCCAACGGATCATTACTGAAATGCATCAAGGGCAAATTCAGTTTGATTCAACTTATGGCAGTGGTACACATTTTACGCTGGAAATACCGATTGCCAAAGAATAACAAGAGGAGCGTTTAATGAATAAAATACTATTTGTTGATGATGAACTTGATACGCGTGAATTTGCGGCAAATTTTTTCCGCAAGCGCAAATTCGAAGTAATTACCGCAGCCAGCGGACAGGAAGCAATAGATTTATTCAACAAAGAAAATCCTGATTTAATCCTGCTGGATATAAAAATGGAGGGAATGACCGGGATTGAAGTCTTAGAATGCATCCGGCAGAAGGATCAAACGATTCCAATTATTATGGTTAGCGGCAAAGACCCCCAGAAAGACGACGTACTCAAAAAATGCAATGGATTAGGAATTTTAGAGTATATTCATAAACCATTGGAATTAGATGAATTAGAGCGAGTGGTATTATCGGCGCTTAAGAAAAAGGCATAAGCCTTAAAAACCATGGCAATCGACTACAAGAAAGAATTAGAAGCAGCAGCAAAAAGCATGATTTTAATACATGAGCCAAATACCCTGATCCGGATAATTGTCCGGCTGATCGTGCAAAGGGTAAAGGTTATTCATGCCGGGATTCTTTTGCGCGATGAACAGCGAAATACATATATACTCCGGGTTTCCCGGGGGCCTACAGGGATAAAAATTCCGCGGGAATTTGCCCGCATGGACATTGACAACCCCCTAATCCGCCTTTTCCGCGAACATCAAACCAGGCAGATTTTTGGTGATGGCTTTATTCTATACCGTCAGGCAAGCCGGATGGGAAGAAAAAAAATTACCCCCGAACAAAAAGATATTTTATCCGGGGCGCTGCGCCAGATGAAAATACTTGAAGCAGTTACCTGTATTCCCAGCTACTTCCGCGATGATTTATTGGGAATATTGTTTCTTGGCAAAAAAAGGAACGGCAAAAAATTTCATCGCAAAGAGCTGGATTTTTTTGTTGCCCTTGCTTCGGACGTAGCAATGGCAATTCGCAATGCCCAGCTTTTTAAGCAATTTCAAGACGAATTGGATAAACGCCAACAGCTCTTTTTAAACACAACCGTAGCCCTGGCTGCGGCAATTGAAGCAAAAGACCACTATACGCGCGGGCACACTCAGCGCGTAACTGATCTCAGCCTGAAAATCGGCAAACAGATATCGAAAAACGGAGAAGCCAATATTGATAACATATTCCTGGAGCATTTACATATTGCGGCTTTGCTTCATGATATCGGAAAAATAGGTATCCCGGAAAACATTCTTAATAAAAAGGGCGCCTTAACAGATGAGGAGAGAAAAAAAATAGAGGAACATCCGATGATCGGGGCCACGATATTGCAGCCGATCAAAGAATTGGAAACAGCAATCCGGGGCGTTAAATATCATCACGAACGATATGACGGCAAAGGCTACCCGGAAGGATTAAGCGCTGACAACGTTCCGATGATTGCGGCGATAATCGCAGTTGCCGATACCTTTGATGCGATAACCACAAACCGGCCGTATCGCGATGCAGAAAGCAAAGAAGGGGCGGCGATGATAATTAAGCGCGCATCCGGCCAGCAGTTCCATCCGCAGGCAGTATCAGCATTTCTCCAGCTTTACGAAGAGGGTAAAATATAAATGCCAAACAAGCGTATTCTCCTAATGCACATTTCAAATATCTCCGGGCATCGCAGCGCAGGCATGGCAATTGAAAAGGCAATCCAAATTCAGTCGCCGCAGGTTGAAACCTTATCCCTAAATGCGTTTAATTACGTGCATCCGCACGGGGAAAGGATTATTAATTTTTTCTATATGTTTGTGGTTCAAAGGCTGCCGTTTATCTGGACTCATCTTTACGATAATTATTATTGGGTTAAAAAAACCCGCCGGCTTAAAAATGCAATCCATTATCTCAACTTACCGAAATTAGAAACCCTTTTTAATAACTTTCGTCCGGATGTAGTTATATCAACCCAGGCTTTCCCCTGCGGAATGGTAGCTGCTTTTAAACAAAGTAAAAAAAATAATCTGCCCTTGGTGGCAGTTTTAACTGATTTCGCACCGCATTCCTATTGGATTTATGATGATGTTGATTATTACATCACCCCATCGGAAGAAATCCGGCAGCAGCTTATTGAAAAGGGCGCTTTACCTGCACGCATAAAATCGCTGGGGATACCATTTGACCCCAAGTTTAATCAGGTCTTTAGCAAAGCAGAAATAAGAACCCGGCTTAATTTATCCGCTAACCTGTTTACAATTTTGATTATGGGCGGCGGGCAGGGGTTAGGGCCGATAAGGGGTATGGTTAAAATATTAGGGGATTTAGAACTTGGCTTCCAGGTGATTATTGTCTGCGGGACAAATGATTCGCTTTACCGCAAGCTGCAAAAACAAGTCGTACAATACAGTAAAAGGCTCATTCTGCTAAATTATGCAGAGAATATGGAAGAGCTGATGTCTGCGGCAGACATAATCATAACCAAGCCCGGCGGCATAACCTGTGCCGAGGCCTTAAGTAAGGGACTGCCGATGCTTATTGTTTCCCCGATTCCCGGCCAGGAAGCAAGCAATACCGCATACTTAATCAAAGAAGGTGCTGCAATAAAAATAAATAATGTGCAGGAATTAAATTCTGTAATTCGCGATTTATATAATCACCCGGAGAAAATAAATAAATTATCGGAAGCAGCACGCCGTATAAGCAAGCCTAATGCTGCGCATGACATTGCCCGGCTTTTATTGTCTTTATAAATTGCATGTTTTTAGCGCGGATTACCCGCAGCAAAACCAATGATTTATTATCTAATTTATCAACTGGGGGTATTAATTTTTTCCTATCTGCCCTTAAAGGCGGCGTATAAGCTTGCGATAATCATATCAGACCTGCATTATCTGTTTGCAAAAAAAGACCGCGGGAATGTTGCGGCAAATCTAAAGGTAATATTCCCGAACAAAAGTTATTCAGAAATCAAGGCTATACGGCTGAAAATGTTTAGAAATTTTGCCAAGTATCTGGTAGATTTTTTCCGTTTATCCAAATTGAACAAAGAAAACTTAGACAAATTTGTCCAAATCGAAAACTTAGATTATCTTGATCAAGCATTGGCAAAGGGCAAGGGCGTTATTACTCTTGCTGCTCATATAGGAAACTGGGAATTAGCTGCGGCAGCGCTTGCGCTTTCCGGTTACTCCATAGGGATCGTGGTGCTCCCGCATCGCCACAAAAGCGTAGATGACTTTTTTAATTCCCAGCGGCAGAAAAAAGGAATAATCGTAATGCCGCTTGGCAAGGCAGTATCGCAATGCCTTAAACTGCTGCATAAAAACAAAATTATCGCATTAATGGGTGACCGGACATTTACCGCTGCGGGAAAACTGATCGATTTCTTTGGTTTACCGACATACCTGCCAAAAGGGCCGGCTGCCTTCAGCCTTAAAACCGGCGCCCAGATAATTCCCACGTTTATGTTTCGTAATCCGGATGATAAATTCACCCTTAAATTTGAAAAGCCGATAGAATTTACTTCCAGCGGCGACAAGGAAAAGGACTTAACCGGATTATTATTTAAATGTAAATCAATTATCGAGAAGTATATTTTGCGCTATCCGGAACAATGGTTTATGTTCCGTAAGTTTTGGCTGGAAAACCATAAAACAGAACCAGAGGCCTAATTTCATGGTTAAAAAATAATGAAAACTTGCATAATCATACCGACCTATAACGAAGCCGCAACTATCGGCTATGTCATCGAACACGCCCGTCAACAGGTAAACGAAGTAATTATAATTGATGACGGCTCTACTGATAGAACAGCACAAGTTAGCCGGGACAACGGTGCAACTGTATTGCGTAATCTTAAAAATGAAGGGAAGGGGATTTCATTAATTCGTGGTTTAGACTATGCCCTGGATAAGGATTATGATGCGGTGATTACTATGGACGGCGACGGACAACATTGTCCAAATGATATCCCTCGCTTTATTCAATGCGCAGAAGCATCAAATGCCGGTATGTTTATCGGGAATCGGATGTGCGACCTTAAAAATATGCCTTTCCTGCGAGTCTTAACAAATAAGTTTATGTCCTGGTTTATCTCGGCATTAATTAAACAAAAGGTTTGGGACAGCCAATGCGGTTTCCGGTTAATAAAGCGCGGGCTGTTGGAAAAGTTGAAATTTACCACCCGCCACTTTGAGACCGAAACCGAAGTACTATTTCAGGCATCGAGGCTTAATTATAAAATCGAATCCGTGCCGATTAAAACTATTTACCAAACCGAAAAAAGCCAGATTAATCCTTTTCTGGACACAATGCGATTTATTAGCTTTATCTGGCGCCAGATATGGAGTAAGCAATAATTACATTTTATAAGCTCTCTCTCGCTAATGGATTATACATTGTTACGCAAGAAAATGGTTGAGCAGCAATTAATCGGGCGCGGGATAAAAAGCTCAAAGGTAATCCAGACATTCCTTAAGGTTGAGCGCCATAAATTCGTACCTGCCCAATTGCGAAACAGCGCTTACGCAGACCGCCCGGTTCCGATCGGAAACGGGCAAACCATATCCCAGCCTTATATTGTTGCATTAATGACCGAAAGCTTGGATTTATCAAAAGAACAAAGGGTATTAGAGATTGGTACCGGTTCAGGGTATCAAACCGCAATATTAGCTGAATTATCTGACCAGGTTTACAGCATTGAAAGGCTGCCGGAATTAGCAAACGCGTCTAAAGAATTACTCGCAGGCTTGAATTATTCGAATATCCAGATTAAATCTGCAGACGGAACTTTAGGTTACCCTGAGGAAGCGCCATTTTCGCGAATTATAATTACTGCTGCCACGCCCCAGACACCGCTACCATTAATCGAGCAATTGGCTGAAGGGGGCAAAATGGTCCTGCCGTTGGGCGAGACATTTACCCAGGTTTTAACGCTAATCGCGAAAAGCAATGGGCAGCTTAAAAAAGAAACAATTTGCAGCTGTGTATTTGTGCCTTTAATCGGCAAATACGGATTTAGTGATACCTGACACAAAGGGCGACTAAAAAATTATGCAGTGGCTTTATACACTACCAAAAGAACTATCAATATTCCTTACCGGGATGCTGCCGGTATTTGAGCTAAGAGGGGCAATACCGTTGGGTTTTTATCTTGGGGTGCCGCCGGTTAAAACATTCATCCTGGCGGTTTTTGGCAACCTTATTCCGGTTATTCCGCTGTATTTTTTATTACAGCCAATTGCAAACCGGCTAACCCATATCCCGGCATTTAAAATGTTTTTTGATTGGCTATTTAAACACACAAAAAAGAGGGCTGATATTATCCAGCGCTACGAAGCGATTGGATTAATGCTTTTTATTGCTATACCATTACCGATAACCGGCGCTTGGACCGGAACAATTGCCGCCAGCCTGTTTAAGATAAAGTTTAAATATACCCTGTTAGCAGCGATTTTTGGCGTAATCCTTGCCGGGGTTATTGTAACTATATTATGCCTTTTCGGTAAAATTGGCTGGGGGATGCTAGGATGATTCAGGTATATACGGGAGAAGGCAAAGGCAAAACAACCGCTGCCATAGGGTTGGCATTAAGAGCTGCAGGGGCAGGCTTAAGGGTATATATCGGACAATTTATTAAAAAAGGAACCTTTGCTGAAGTTAAAATCCTAAAAAAAATACCCAATATTAAAATCGAGCAATATGGAAAAGGCTGCTTAATTCGGAATAAGCCCTGTAAAACTGATATTGCTTGCGCTTCTCTAGGGCTTAAGCGCGCTAAACAGATCATTCTAAAAGGCGACTTCAACCTGCTGATACTGGATGAAATTAATGTTGCCCTGTATTTAGGGCTCTTAAAACTTAATCAGGTTATTGACCTTATCAAGTCTATCCCCAAGAATACGGAGCTGGTTTTAACCGGGCGAAAGGCACATCCGAAAATCCGCAAGCTTGCCGATTTAGTCAGCGAAATAAAAGATATTAAGCACTATTACCGAAAAGGCACAAAGGCAAGAAAAGGCATCGAATTCTAAGGAACAGGCACTGAGCCAAACAAGGGACATCCTTTGAGCCATACGGAAGGGTGTCCCTTGTTATTTCATATGCATAGAAAAAAATAAACCTGCTTCTTTCTTCGCTCAGCGTCGATTTTCCCCCGGACTAAATTCTATAAAATACGGGGGCGCCAAAGGTCTTTGACGGACTCAAACATCCTCGCCATCCGAACCTTTCCACGTTCGGATTCCCTCACTCACTCAAGCTGCTTTGGCTAAAATCGACATTCGCTCCAAAAGAAGCAGGTTTATTTTCTTTTCGGACTAAAG
>JBDRHJ010000027.1:0-13814 GCA_043816835.1 Candidatus Omnitrophota bacterium | reverse complement strand
GTTAATACCCAGATGCTTAAACGCCGCATTATGCATTAGAGGGGAAAGGCTATGTTTAACAGGATAGCCGATTAAACCGTAGATTTTTGGCGGGGGTTGAATCATATAATGAGACCACAATTTACGGAACGTTAGTGAACGTAAATTGTATGGTCGAATTATCCCGATAGCTGCAAGAAAATTTAGCCCTTCCTTTCCCGCTGCCCAACAAATATTGTTTTCGGCGGGATCCCGCTCTGCAGGAAAAAGGAATCGGGAAAGTCTAATCCTTCTGGATTAGAATAAATTTTCGCTGCATTATGCTATTGGGATAATGATTTAGTTTATTATCGCTCGCTAAGCCGTGGCCTTATTCAATGCATCAATATAAGCTAAAATGGAGGCTTCAATAATATCCGTGCTTGAGCTGCGGCCGGAAAAATTTTTGCCTTTAAAGGTAAGGCTTAGATTTACTGTTCCCTGGGCATCCTTGCCGCGGGTTATTGCCTCCAGGCGGTAATCCAGTAACCGTACATGAATACGGGTAATCTTATCAATTGCCTTAAAGCATGCATCAACCGGGCCGTCACCGGTAGAAACTGCTTTATATTTTTTACCCTTGTGCTGTAGGGTTACTTCTGCCTGAGGCGCAATGCCGGTTCCTGAATGAACCCTAAAACCAAACAGTTTCCATAGGGGCTTGGTTTGTTTTCTGATCTGATTCTCAACTATGGCAATTAAATCATCCTGAAATATTTCTTTTTTCTTATCTGCTAATTCCTTAAATGCCGAAAATGCCCTTTCCAGCTCCTTATCCTTAAGGTGAAACCCTAATTGATTAAGCCTCTGAATAAAAGCGTGCCTGCCTGAATGCTTGCCTAAAACAAGGCTTACCGGCGTAAAACCCACATCTTCAGGCCGGATAATCTCATAGGTAGTGCGCTTTTTTAAAATACCATCCTGATGGATGCCTGCTTCGTGCCTGAATGCATTCCTGCCCACAATCGCCTTATTAGGGGCAATCGCAAATCCGGTAAGCTTACTCACTAAACGCGATGCATTATAAATCTGTTTCTTTGCGATATTGGTTTTAAGGCTGCCAAAAATATCCTTTCTCGTATTTAAGGCCATAACAATCTCTTCTAACGAGGCATTGCCCGCACGCTCCCCTATGCCGTTAATAGTACACTCAACCTGCCGGGCCCCGTTTTTTACTGCCTCCAAAGAATTAGCAACTGCTAAGCCTAAATCATTATGGCAGTGTACGGATATAACTGCCTTATTGATATTAGGGACATTTTCCTTTATCGCCTTAATTAAACTGCCGAATTCTTCAGGCTCGGCATAACCAACCGTATCCGGAATATTAACCGTAGTTGCCCCTGCCTTAATTACTGCCTCAACCACCTTAAATAAAAATACCCTTTCGGTGCGCGATGCATCCTCGGGTGAAAATTCTATATCCGGGCAGCGCTTACGGGCGTACTTTACTGCCTGGGTTGCCAGGCGCAATATTTCATCCTCTGCCTTCCTTAATTTATACTGCATATGGATTTTCGAGGTTGCTAAAAATACATGTATGCGCCTCCGGCGACAAGGCTTTATTGCCTGATAGGCAGTATCAATATCATTTTTAATTGCCCGCGCCAAACCACAGACAACCGGGCCTTTTATAACCTTGGCAACCGCATTAACTGACTGGAAATCCCCTTTCGAAGAAATCGGGAATCCTGCCTCGATTATATCTACGCCTAAATGGGTAAGCGCCTCAGCAACCTCCAGTTTTTCCCTTTGGTTTAAAGACGCCCCCGGGGCTTGTTCCCCGTCACGCAGGGTAGTGTCAAAAATAATTATTTTTTCCATTTTAAATTCGAATCTTATTTCTTATGCATCCAGGGCATCATCCCCCTGAGATTTCTGCCTATCTCTTCGATCTTGTGCTCATCGCCCTTTTTGATTAATTGATTAAAATTGGGCCTGCCGTTTTCGTTTTCCTTAATCCATTCCCGCGCGAATTTTCCGGATTTTACATCCTTAAGCATCTTCTGCATTGCCTTGCGGGTCTTTTTAGTAATAATCTTGGGGCCCCGCGTAAGGTCACCGTAACAGGCAGTGTTCGAAACGCGCCGGCGCATACCGCTAATACCCACTTCCTGGATTAAATCAGTGATCAGTTTTAATTCATGAAGAACCTCAAAATAAGCAATTTCCGGCTGGTATCCCGCGTCTATTAAAGTATCAAATCCGGCCTTAATTAATTCAGTAACCCCGCCGCAGAGAACTGCCTGCTCGCCGAATAAATCGGTTTCTGTTTCTTCGTCAAAGGTTGTTTCAATTACCCCTGCCCGCGTCCCGCCAATCGCCTTAGCATAGGCTAACCCGACTTGCTTTGCCTGGCCGCTTGCATCCTGAAAAACTGCCAAAAGGCAAGGTACGCCCTTTGTTTCCTGATACATTTTTCTTACCAGGGCACCCGGGCCTTTGGGCGCGATCATAAATACATCCACCTTCTTAGGCGGCTTTATTTGTTTAAACCTGATATTAAAACCGTGCGAAAAACAAAGCGCCTTGCCTTTTTTAAGGTATGGCTTGATGCTCTCTTTATAAACCTTTGCTTGAATATGATCCTGGGTTAAAATTTGGATAATATCCGCAGCCTTTGCTGCCTGGTCTGCGGGAATGGGATTAAATCCGTCGTCCTTTGCCTGCTGATAATTCGCTGTGCCTTCCAATTCGGAAACAACTACATTTATGCCGCTGTCCCTTAAACACAACCCCTGGCCCCGCCCCTGTATTCCATAACCGATAATTGCCACTGTCTTATCTTTTAATAGATCCAAATCCGCATCCTGATCATAATATATTTTTGGCATTGTTTTCTCCTTTCCTTAAACCTTTTATTAAATCTTGCTTACCTATATCACTGCCACCTTTCCTGTGCGCATCAACTCCTGAATACGATAAGGTTTTAAACTCAAAAGAAATTCATTAACCTGACCTGAAGGCGCGCAAACCTCGATTATAGCCTCGGTACGGCTGTGCCTGACCAGGCGAGTGATATCTTTATGTTTTTTTAACAGTGCATTGATTTCTTTCTGGCTGGCCTTTAGATAGCCGACCTTGATTAGGGCTAATTCCCTTTCCACGAAATCCTTTTTGGTTAAATCAAGTACCGAAATTGTATCAATTAACTTACGCAGCTGCTTAATAATCTGCTCAAGGATGCGAACATCGGATGCCTCGACAACAATCGTCATCCGGGAAACACTGGGATCATGCGTTTCGCCCACTGCCAGGGAATTAATATTAAAACCGCGGGCACTAAAAAGCCCGGCTACCCGCGCTAAAACGCCGAATTTATTTTCTACCAACACACAAAGTGTATGCTTCATTTTATGCCTCGCTCATTTTTACAGGGATTTTTTAAGGAGTTAACGCACAAAAACCCTTTGCGGATTTTCTAAACCTTAAGCCATACCCCCGATCATCCGGTCAATCGCTTCCCCTGCGGGAACCATAGGAAATACATTTTCCTCCGGCTCAACCCGGAAGTCAATAAAAACAACTTCATCAAGCGAGAGGGCCTTTTCAATTGCCGGGCGCACCTCTTCATCCTTAGTTACCCGCAGGCCTACGGCGCCATAACTTTCGGCCAATTTTACAAAATCAGGGCCGGGAATCTTAGTATGCGAATAGCGCCGGTTATAAAATAACTCCTGCCATTGCCTGACCATGCCTAAATAGCCATTGTTTAAAATTGCTACCTTTACATGAATCTTTTCCGATACTGCGGTGCTTAATTCCTGAATGTTCATCTGTATTGAACCATCGCCGGCAATGTCAAAAACCTGCAATTCCGGCCGCCCTATTTTTGCGCCGATTGCCGCGGGAAAACCATACCCCATTGTCCCCAAACCCCCCGAGGACAGAAACCGGCGGGGGTTATCGTATTTATACCACTGGGCTGACCACATCTGGTTCTGGCCTACCTCAGTAACAACAATTGCCTCGCCCTTTGTTGCTTCATAAATCTGCTCAATAACATACTGGGGTTTTACCTTCACAGCATGTTTATAGACTAAGGGGTGTTTATTTTTCCATTGCTCAATTACATTAGACCATTCCTTAATATCAGGAGCCTTTCCTAATACCTCCAATAATTGGATCAGGATATTCTTTGCGTCCCCGACAATCGGAACATCCACCTTTACGTTCTTGCTTATTGAAGAAGGATCAATATCAATGTGGATGATTTTGGCATGCGGTGCAAAGTTATCCAGGCGCCCGGTAACCCGGTCATCAAAACGCGCCCCAATTGCAATAACCAAATCCGCATTCATTATTGCGTAATTAGCATATGCAGTTCCGTGCATACCCAGCATCCCTAAAGAAAGCGGGTGTGTTCCGGGGAATCCGCCTAAACCCAGCAAAGTCATAACCACCGGGGATTTTAGTTTTTCGGCCAAGGTTTTTAACTCGTTCTCAGCCCCTGAGGTAATTATCCCCCCGCCGGCATAAATCAATGGTTTTTTTGATTTGGCAATATAACGAACTGCCTTTTTAATCTGCCCGGGATGGCCGAAATAATTAGGCTTATAACCCCTAATTTCGACTTCCTCGGGCCAGACAAAATCAGTTTCGTGATTTTGCACATCAACCGGAATATCAATTACTACCGGACCGGGCCTGCCCGTAGAAGCAATATGAAAGGCTTCGCGCACAATACGCGCTAGATCGCGAACATCTTTTACCAGGTAATTATATTTGGTAATCGGACGGGTAATACCCGTAACATCTGCCTCCTGAAACGCATCATTGCCGATAAGATTGGTCTTTACCTGTCCGGTAATCGCCACCATCGGCACAGAATCCATAAAGCTGGTGGCAATGCCGGTAACCAAATTCGTTGCCCCGGGGCCGGAGGTGGCAATACAAACCCCCACCCTTCCTGTGGCGCGCGCATAACCATCCGCAGCATGTGCCGCACCCTGTTCATGCCGGGTCAGGATAAATTTAATCGGTGAATCATATATCTCGTCGAATATCGGTAAAACCGATCCGCCGGGATAACCAAACATCACCTGTACCCCTTGGCGTTTTAAACATTCAAGTAAAATTTGTGCGCCTTTCATAGCAATCCTTCTTGTTTATTTTTTCTGCGGGGCCTTAGCTTAATACCGCACCCTTATCCGCAGAACCGGCTAACTTTGCATACCGCATTAAATATCCGGATGTAACTTTTACTTTCGGTGGTTTAAATTTATTCAAGCGCCGCTTTAATTCCTGCGGCGTAATCAACAGTTCCAATTTTCGGTTAGGTATATCTATTCTTATTTTATCACCATTTTTAACAATTGCAATCGGCCCCCCTGCCTGGGCTTCAGGAGAGATATGCCCAATACAAGGGCCGCGTGTGCCTCCGGAAAACCTGCCGTCAGTAATTAAGGCAACTGATTTATGTAAGCCAGTACCGACAATCGCAGAAGTCGGTGAAAGCATCTCCCGCATCCCCGGCCCGCCTGCAGGGCCTTCATATCGAATCACCACCACCTCTTTGCTTTTGATCTCCTTATTCATAATTGCCCGCATTGCCTTTTCTTCGGAATCAAAGGTCCGGGCACAGCCGGTAAATTTCAGCATCTCATTATCAACTGCTGATTGCTTAACCACACATCCTTGGGGGGCCAAATTTCCATAAAGCACAGCAATTCCCCCCTGCTTATGGTAAGCCTTATTTATCGGCCTGATCACATCTTGATCATAAACCACAGCCTTTCTGGCTATTTCCTTGATTGTTCTATCCCCTGCGGTAATATTGTTTTCCAGCTTCGGGCCAAGCCTTTTTAAAACCGCGGGAATCCCCCCGGCAATATCTAAATCCTCCATAAAATATTCCCCGCCCGGACGAAGATTAGCAATATGAGGGGTATCCTTGCTTATTTTATCAAAATCCTTCAGGCTAAGCTTAATCCCTGCCTCAGAGGCTAATGCCAAAAGGTGTAAAACCGTATTTGTCGAACCGCCCAGTGCCATATCCACCCTGATAGCGTTAGTTAATGCCGGTTTATTTATTATGCGGCGGGCAGTTATATTCTTTTTAACCAAACTAACTATTCTTTGTCCGCTCTCATAAGCAATGCGCTTCTTTTTATTCAATACTGCCGGCGCAGTTGCGCAAAAGGAGAGCGAAAATCCCATTGCCTCAGTAAGACAGCTCATTGTATTCGCGGTATATAACCCCTGGCAAGCGCCGCAGGAAGGACAAGCCTCAACCTCTAAAACCTGTCTTTCTTTCTCGGAAATTTCACCCTTACTAAACCGCCCCACTGCTTCAAAGGTATCCCTTACTAATGATAACCGCTTTTTACCAAAATGCCCGGCGAGCATCGGGCCTGCGGTTACAGCAATCGCAGGTATATCTATCCTTAATGCGCCCATAATCATGCCCGGGGTTATCTTATCGCAATTGGTAAGCAGAATTAAACCGTCCAACGCATGCGCAGATACTACCGATTCAATTACATCGGCAATCAGTTCCCGGGAAGGCAAAGAATATTTCATCCCCGGATGCCCCATGGCAATACCATCGCAAATGCCGGGAACCCCAAAGATAAAAGGGGTGCCCCCCGCATTCTCAATTCCCCTTTCGATATATCTTTCTAAATCACGCATACCGATATGCCCGGGAATCAAATTAGTAAACGAAGAAGCAATCCCAATAAAGGGCCTGTCCAAATGTGAAGTGGATATGCCTGTTCCGTAAAGCAAGGCGCGATTCGGCATCCGCGCTAATCCCTTTTTTGCCTTATCTGAACGCATTGTCTTTTCTCCTTCCGCTCAAAAAATTACGAAGGGGCCGGCAGTCTATTTTTAATCCGCTCCTTCGAAATTTTCCTCTATTGCCGCTTCTTCCCTTTTATGGTGGGCTCGCTTAATTACCCTTTTAAAAGTAATATATTTATCAATCAATTCCTTGGTATTAACCACGTTTAACTGCTTAAATAGAAAATCAAATTTCTCTTCTACCTCGCCTGCTATTTTATCCCTTGTCTCCTGAGTCAGGCTGTTAATTTCCTTTTTAAACGGGCCTAAAGCCTTTTTTCTTGTTTTATAATAAAACTGCTCCTCGGTTTGGCCGTCCTTTTTCTCAGAGGCAAGATTCTGCCTTAACCATTCATAGATCCGGTTCTTTAAATCCTGAGGAAAATGCCCGCTCTCATAAACCATATTCTGGAATTCGGTTGCCAGATGAACCTCAGCAGCTTCCACTTCAACAAATTTATGAAACGCATCCGGCGGCAAAGTAGAGGCACCATGCTGGACACAACCGGCTAAACCAAATTCCTCGCGGACAATGCGCGATAAAATCTTCAAGGTATCAAAGTCAATATTCACCTTGGCAATCGTACCGTCAGGAAGAACCACGCCGCCATGGGTCGTGCCGGTTTGGACGCTTATCTTGCTGATTCCCTCTTTGCCCTTACGCAGACGCTTCTTGAAACCGTTCATAAACGCGCGCAACTCTTCAGGGGTGGAATTTTTACCGCCAACCTCGCCGATTTCTCCACCGACAGATATCTCGACGCCGCGGGGTTGAATCTTGCGGATAAGTTGTGTTAGTTGTGCGCAAGTATCATAATTAAGGTATTGCTGCTTGTTAATGCTTGTTTTTCGCAAGTCAACCAGGGTCGATGAATCTATGTCGATATTATAAAACCCCGCACCCACTGCCTGGTTAATAAAATCCCCCATGCCATCAAGCTCGCTTTTTGGATCCTCGAGAAACTTTTTAACATTAAACTGGAAGTGATCACCCTGGACAAAAACCGGCCCTTGATAGCCCTCCTTAATTGCGGCTGCTAAAATATAGGCAGTAAATTCTATGGGCGGCTGGGCAGTATAACCCATTTCTGAACGGGCTATTTCGAAAATAAAGGCACCGGCATTATTTTTTTTTGCCACCCTGAATATTGCCCGCGCCAAATCCAGGGTTAAAGTTCTTAAATTTATCGCAGGAACCGTAAAATTAGGCGCGAATTCCCCTCGGCCGCGGGCAAGATAAAGCGCATTTATCGAAGCAGGAAAAATTCCCTTTTTATAAGCAATATCAAAAATTTTCTTGCTTAATATTTTTTTAGCCCCTGGGTCATCGCTTAGGCTTAATTCCTTAGCCAGTTTCAACACATCAATCGGATTGCGTCCCATTCTAGTTTACCTCCCTTTTTAAGTTAATAGCCCTCCTTAAAACTATTTTCTCGTCGGAAAACTTTAAGCTTTGCTTTTAATTTTACCTCCACTTATGCCGTCGGAGAATTAAATGATTTATCCGCAGATAGGCACAGATTAAAAGAAACAGATGAACACAGATTTTTTTCATCGGTATCTGTGCTAATCTTGCGGCTTTTCATCTGTGCTAATCTGTGTAAAGAGACACTTTTTGAGCAACCCTCTAAGTTAAAATGCGGATTAATCGGTAAAAACCATCAATAACTAATTTCTTTTTAGTAATCGCAAGTTCCAAATCTACCACCTTGATTTCCCCGGAGCTTACCCCCACTGCCTTTGCGCGTCCACCGGCTAAAAGGGTATCCACGGCTGCTGCGCCTAAGCGGGTAGCCAGAATCCTATCCTTTGCAGTCGGTGTTCCGCCTCTCTGAATGTGGCCTAAAACTGCTACCCGCGTCTCAAGCGAAGTCTCCTTGGTAATCTGCCGGGCAATTCCCTCTGCCCTGGCCACTCCTTCAGCAACAATAACTATCCAGCTAATCTTACCGCTCTTGGCGCCGGAAGTAATATCCGCGCACATGCCTTTGAGGTTAAATTTCTTCTCCGGGATAAGAACATTTTCTGCCCCGCCGCCTAAAGCAACCTGAAGGGCAATAAAGCCGCAATCCCTGCCCATTACTTCAACCACAAATATCCTTTCCATGCTTGTAGCAGTATCGCGAATCTTATCAATTGCCTCTAAAGCCGTATTTACCGCAGTATCTGCGCCGATTGTCGCATCGGTTGCATTAATATCATTATCAATTGTCCCGGGGATGCCTACGCAAGGAATCGCCCAAGTCTTGTCCAAGGCAATGCCCCCCTGATAAGTACCGTTACCGCCAATTAAAACCAGGGCATCGATATTATTTTTCTTAATCACCTCAACTGCTTTTTTTTGTCCGGCTTGGGTTAAAAACTCCCTGCAGCGTGCGGTCTTTAAAATTGTTCCGCCGCGGTTAATAATATTGGATACCGAACGATGATTAAGCGGTTTTAAGTCTGCATTAATTAATCCGGCATAACCAGAGATAATTCCCCTTACCTCCAATTTATTATGGATAGCATATCGCACTACTGACCTTATTGCTGCGTTCATGCCCGGGGCATCACCCCCGGAAGTCAGAACCCCGATTCTTTTTAACATTTGCCTTACCTATATATATTGTACTCGGCGAAAAATTCCCAAGACAAAACCCCTGGAATATTTAGGTGCCGGATTCCCAGCTTGCTAAATATTTTTTCTGCTGCGGCGTAAGCTGGTCAATTTTTATTCCTAAAGATTTCAATTTTAGGCGCGCGATATTACTGTCGATTTGCTCGGGCACCTTATAAACCCCGTTTTTCAATTTGCGGTAATTTTTACATATGTACTCGGCACTTAAGGCTTGATTAGCAAAGCTCATATCCATAACTTGAGCCGGATGGCCTTCGGCAGCTGCCAGGTTGATTAAGCGCCCTTCTCCCAAAAGATAAATCCGGCGACCATTCAACATAGAATACTCCTCTAAGCAATAACGAATCTGCCTTTTCTTTTTGCTAAGCTTAGTAAGCCCGGTAATATCAATTTCAATATTAAAGTGGCCGGCATTAGCCAGGATTGCGCCGTCTTTCATTAAAGGAAAATGCTTCCTGTTGATAACATCCCTGTCCCCGGTTACCGTAACAAATATATCCCCGGTCTTGGCAGCATCATTTAAAGACAAAACGCGAAAACCATCCATTACTGCTTCAAGGGCGCGCAGGGGGTCTACTTCGGTTACAACCACATTCGCACCCATACCCTTAGCGCGCATTGCAACACCCCGGCCGCAGAACCCATAACCGCAAACTACGAACATTGTCCCTGCCAATAATTTATTGGTTGCCCGGATTATTCCGTCGATTGTCGACTGCCCGGTTCCGTAACGATTATCAAACAAGTGTTTTGTGTTGGCATCGTTTACCGCAATGATCGGATATCGCAGCCTGCCTTCTTTCTCTAAGGCGCGCAGCCTTATTACGCCGGTAGTTGTTTCTTCTGTGCCGCCGATAATATTTTTATGGACCGTTGCCGGCAGGCGATGAATCGTGCTTACCAAATCCGCTCCGTCATCCATTGTAATTTCCGGCTTATCTGATAATATCGAGTTGATATGCTTATAATAGGTTTTATTATCTTCGCCCCTGATTGCAAATACCGAAATCCTGAAGTCTTTAACTAAGCTCGCGGCAACATCATCCTGTGTGGATAACGGGTTAGAGGCGCAAAGCACTACATTTGCCCCCCCTTGCTTTAACGCCTCGGCTAAAACCGCGGTTTCGGTAGTTACGTGCAAGCAAGCAGCAATATTTATGCCTCTTAAAGGCTTCTGCTTCTTAAAACGCTCCCGGATTAATCCGAGAACCGGCATATTTTGCGCTGCCCATTCAATCCTCAATTTCCCTTGGCTGGATTTTAAGATATCCTTGATATCATATTTCATATTTTATATTTCCTTTCCTGATGTTTATTCGATTCCCTTTTCTAATTAGCGGGATACTGCTTTTTGCAGCTGTTTTACCTTATCTAATTTCTCCCAGCTAAAGTCTGCCCGGCCAAAATGCCCGTAAGCAGCTGTCTTCTGATATATTGGTTTTAATAAATCAAGGGTTTTAATTATCCCTTTAGGGGTAAGATCAAAAACCCTGTTAATTGCCAAAATTAATTTAGCTTCCGGAACCTTATCCGCACCAAATGTATCCACCAAAACTGAAACCGGCTCTGCCTTGCCAATAACATAAGCAAGCTGCAGCAAGCATTTCTTGGCCAATCCTGCTGCAACCACATTCTTGGCGATATAGCGCGCCATATAGGTTGCTGAGCGGTCTACCTTGCTGGGATCCTTTCCGCTAAAAGCACCCCCGCCGTGAGGAACCATGCCGCCGTAGGTATCGACAATAACCTTTCTTCCGGTCATGCCGGTATCTGACTGAGGGCCCCCGATAATAAACTTACCGGTCTGATTAACATAATATTTTGTTTTCTTATCAACCCATTTCTTTAACACCGGGCCGGCAATTAAATCAATCATTTCCTGACGCGCCTTCCGGGTAATAAATTTTTTTGTCTTATCAAGAATATCTTCGGTATGCTGGCTGGCAATAATAACCGAATCTACCCGCCGGGGTTTATTGTCCTCATATTCCACGCTAACCTGCGATTTCCCGTCCGGGCCTAAATATTTCAAAATCCCGGCCTTGCGTACCTTAGTCAGCCGCATTGCTAACTTATGGGCAAGCATAATCGGCAAAGGCATAAATTCCGGCGTCTCAGAACAAGCATAACCGATCATTGTCCCCTGGTCACCGGCGCCCCCGCGGTCAACCCCTTGCGCGATATCCGGAGACTGGCTATTAATAGTATTAATGATTGCACAGGTATCAAAATTAAATCCGTACTTAGGATCCGTATACCCGATTTCCTTGATTACTGAGCGCGCGACTTTTTGGACATCTACGTAACTATGGGTAGTGATTTCTCCGCCGATAATAACCAACCCCATGGTTATATAGGTTTCGCAAGCTACGCGGCCAAGCGGGTCCTGCCTTAATACATCGTCCAAAACTGCATCCGAAATCTGATCGCAAACCTTATCCGGATGCCCTTCAGTTACTGACTCAGAAGCAAACAAAGTCCTTTTCATGCCCCTACTCCTTTTCTTTTAAGATTCCCCCAACCTTTTTATAGCTATCCACATCCCCAATATCAAACCAAAAATTTTTAAAAACAAACCCGTATACTTTATCCTTTTGGCTTAACCAGCTAATATAGGCGCCTGCCTGATCAGGACAATTAGCCGGATTTCCAAGGTAATCCTTTATTAACCCTAATTTTGCCTGAGGGAAATAATACAAGCACATTGCCACTAAGCTCGATTTTGGTTTTAATGGCTTTTCGCAAAACTTAACAATGCGATTCTTTTTATCCAGGTTTACCACCCCGTAATAGCTAGCCTGCTTTTTATCCCCGATATCGAATAACCCTACGCTTACATAAGGAGATTTTGCCCTTGCAAAGCGCATAAAATCACTAAGGCTGTCTTTAAATAAGTTATCCCCCCCTAAAACCAAAAAATTTCCCTTAAAATTATCTGCCTTGAATATTAAATTCATGTCCCCGACTGCACCTAGCTTATCTTTCGGGCCTCGTGTTAAATCATTAATAATTCTCACAGGATATTTTATGCTTAAATTGCTTTTCCATGCCTTAAACTGTTTAAAAAATTTGCCGTTTGTGACCACCCTAATCCCGGAAATATTACTTAGTTCTTTTATCTTATCTAATAGATGATTAATAATCGGCCTTTTTCCGATTTTAAGCAAAGGCTTAGGGTAATTTTTTGTATATGGATATAGGCGTGTCCCGTAACCGGCAGCAAGAATGAGTACCTTCATAAATAACTTTATCTTAGGCTGTTTATTGGATTAAATCTTAAAAAGGCCTTGGGGTAATCGTTTATTACTCTCCTTGTGACTTAACAAAAATATCGCCGTATTCATAATCCAGGGGATGATTGAGAAAATCCAATTTCTTGGCATCCTTATTAATCAGATCATAAATAGGGCTGTCGGTAGCTAAGCCGAATTTATTAATTTGCTTTTCGGGCTGGACAAAGCTGATATTAGCCACTTCCCTTAATTCGGGATTCTTAATAATCCCGGTATTGATTTTTAAAAGAGGGCTAACCTGTAATCCGCTGCCGGAAACAGTTAAAAAATAAGCGGCACCGGCTGCCTTTTTATATAATTCATAGCGGGATTGAAAAGAGCTGCTTACCCAATTGGAAGTAACTAAATAATCCGGCCCGGGATTTACTAATATGTGCCCGAACCCGGGTGGAATAACAATCTTTTGCCCGGCAACTGCTTCGGCGATAATAACCTCTTTGATCACGCGGTAATCGTCCGGATCCGGCCTCTGCAAGAGACAAAAACAGCGCCCGAAAATTACTTCGTATAGCTCGCCGAAATCACCCGGATGATAATGCCCCGCGGTTTTCATAAATTCATTGCCTAAGCGAAACGGCTTAATCATTGTAACATCATAGCGCAACTTATGCTCTTCTAAAGTGGCCTTATCTAAAGAACCATGGACATCCCGGTACATATAATACAATTCCTGCGGCTCGTTAATATTCTTATCCAGTAAAACCTCCCGCATCTGGTCAATAGTCCTTATCCCCGGCGAACTAAATTCCAAATCCTTGCCAAAAACCAATTCCGGACGGTCAATATCCAGCTTTATTCCCAAACCCGACTTTTCTTTTAAATCAATAATCATTGCTTAAAACTCCTTAGTTTAATTTTTTCTTCGCTATAAAGCCAATAAGCGAAAACACTGGATTTAATAATATAAAGTATCCCAAGAAAATCGCGATTATTTCTGCCCAAGGATTTTCTGCAGCTTGTTTTGGCTAAAGGATTCTACTGCCTTACCCGTAGATAAAGTTAGCGCCTCCTGGGCGATTTTTCTCGCTTCTTCAATCGTTACCGAACGGATTATATACTTTATCTGCGGAATGGCTGAAGAAGGCATGCTGAATTGATTA
>JBDRHJ010000026.1:0-14004 GCA_043816835.1 Candidatus Omnitrophota bacterium | reverse complement strand
ATATGCGGGCAATATTAATGCTTGAGGACGGTCGTAGTTTTTTGGGTCAAACAGATATGCGCGTATTACCGAAGGTAGGTAAGGTTATTTTCGATACGCGGGTGGTTGGTTATCAGGAAGCGCTTACTGATACGGCGAACGCTGGAAAGATTCTTACCTTTACGTATCCCTTGATCGGAAATTACGGGGTAGCAAGAAAGTTTAATCAATCTGCCAGGGTTTGGCCGGTTGCGGCAATTATCAAGGAAAAATCAGCAATTACTTCTAATTGGCAGGCAGAGGAGTGTTTTAGCCGATGGGCAAGGAAGTCTAATTTGCCGGTAATTTACGGAATAGATACGCGTACCCTGGCAGTTTATTTAAGGCAAAAGGGTGAAATGCTGGGTGTTGTTTCTAGTTCGGTTTTTAAAGCAGGGCAGTTATTAAAGGCAATTAAGGAAGCCCGGGATAATTGCATGCATCAGAATTGGCTTAAGAAAACCTCGGTAAAAACGATTCAGCACCTCGGGAAAAGGGGCGCCCGCAACAAGGTTGTTGTTTTGGATTTAGGCGTAAGCCAGGCCATTCTTAAAGAGTTGGAAAATTTAAAATTAAGCATTGCGCTTGTTCCTTTTAATACCCCCACAGAAAAGATTCTAAAATTAAAGCCGAAGGCATTGGTTATTTCTAACGGCCCGGAGGTTAACGGCGAGCATAAAGATTTGGCCTTAACACTTAAAGGGCTGCTCGGGAAAATTCCCGTATTAGGAATTTCAACCGGCGCCCATGTTTTAGCCTTAAGTTTAGGCGCAAAGATAAAAAAGATGCCAATCGGCCATCACGGGCTGAATTACCCGGTTAAGCCGGTTAATTCCCTTAAGGGCAATATTACTACCCAGGGGCATTCTTATGCTATTGACGCAAAATCATTGGCTAAATCAAAAGGCACGAAGGTTACTGCTTATAATTTGAATGATAATAGTGTCGAGGAGTTTGAAAACAAAAAACTAAAAATCCTGGGGGTTCAGTATTATCCGTTAAGCCCAGGGTTTAATCAGGTCCATCCTGTATTAAAGAGGTTTTTAAAATTTTAACAAAACCATCCCAGGTGAAAGCGAGGGAATATGCCTAAACGAACTGATATAAAAAGGATTTTAATGATTGGTTCAGGCCCGATAGTAATTGGTCAGGCTTGTGAGTTTGATTATTCCGGGTCTCAGGCCTGCAAAGCGCTGAAGGAAGAAGGATATTCGATTGTTCTGGTAAATTCTAATCCCGCAACAATTATGACTGATCCGAGTATGGCGGACCGTACTTATATCGAGCCATTAAACGTGGAATGTGTTACCCGGATTATCAGGAAGGAACGCCCGGATGCTATTTTGCCGACATTAGGCGGGCAAACAGGGCTTAACCTCGCTTTCTTTTTAATGAAAAACGGGACATTAAAAAAATACGGCGTTGAGGCAATCGGTGCATCGGTTGATGCTATTGCCCGCGCAGAAGACCGTCAGCTTTTTAAAAACGCAATGCAGGAGATAGGGGTAGATGTGCCTAAGAGCGGGATTGCCAACAGCCTGAAACAAGGCATGCGCATTGGTTTAGGGATCGGTTTTCCGTTAATCCTTCGCCCGGCATATTGTTTAGGCGGGCAGGGCGGTGCTACGGCTTATAACAAGAAGGAATTGGAAAATTTCTTAGAAAAGGCATTAGAGGTAAGCCCGGTGCATCAGGTTTTGGTTGAGCAGTCGGTTTTAGGCTGGAAGGAAATTGAATTTGAGGTAATGCGTGACTGCGCAGACAACGTGATTATTATTACCTCAATGGAAAATGTTGACCCAATGGGCGTTCATACCGGCGACAGCATTGTTGTTGCCCCGGCACAGACTTTAACCTTGCAGGAATATACCGATTTTGTCAATCTCTGCCATCGGATTATCCGCAAAATCGACGTGGTTGGCGGCGGGGTAAATATTCAGTTTGCCCAGAATCCGAATAACGGAAAGATTGTAATTATTGAGGTTAATCCGCGCCTGTCGCGCAGTTCTGCTTTGGCTTCAAAGGCAACCGGTTTTCCGATTGCCCGGGTGGCAACAAAATTGGCAGTGGGTTACACCCTGCCGGAGGTAATCAATCAGATTACCGGCAGGACAACTTCGTTTTTTGAGCCAACCGTGGATTACTGCGTATTTAAGATTTGCCGTTTTACCTTTGAGAAATTCCCGGCAACCCCGCGGGTTCTTAATACATCAATGAAGGCAGTAGGGGAGGCAATGTCTATCGGCCGCAATTTTGTCGAAGCATTACAAAAAGGTATTCGCTCAATGGAAATCGGGCGCTTTGGTTTAGGCGCAGACGGTAAGGATAAGATTACCGATAGAATGCTTGAGAAGCCCGATAATGGTTTAATCCCCCGTATAAAAGAGAAACTGCGTATCCCCAACGATGAGCGCCTGTTTTATATTCGCTATGCGCTTAAGGCCGGATTAAGCATTAAGGAAATTTATCGGCTGTCATTTATTGATCCGTGGTTTTTGGATAATATAAAAAGGCTTGTTGATTTTGAGGATGAGATAAAGTCTGCCGGCCAATTAAGTAAATTGTCGGCTGACTTGTTTAGAAAGGCCAAAGAATACGGATTTTCTGACCGGCAGCTGGCGTATCTTCTTGGGGCAACTGATATTAAGGTGCGCCGCGCAAGGAAAAAGGCAAATGTCCGCCCTGTATATAAATTGGTTGATACTTGCGCCGGAGAGATTGAGGCCGAGAAGCCGTATTTTTATTCTACTTATGAAACCGAGGAGGAGATAGAAGTGGGTAAAAAGAAAAAGGTGGTTATTTTAGGCGGCGGGCCGAATCGTATCGGCCAGGGGATTGAGTTTGATTATTGTTGTTGTCATGCTGCTTATGCCCTTCGCGAACAGGGGGTTGAAAGCATCATGATTAATTGTAACCCCGAGACGGTTTCAACTGATTATGATACGTCGGATCGATTATATTTTGAACCCTTAGCCCTAGAAGATGTTTTAAACATTATCGACCGGGAAAAGCCTATTGGGGTAATTGTGCAGTTTGGCGGGCAAACCCCGCTTAACCTTGCAATTTCCCTGCGTGATGCCGGCGTGCGTATCCTTGGTACAAGCCCCGAGAATATTGATATTGCCGAAGACCGCAAGCGCTTTAAGAGCATGTTGCATAAATTAGGCTTGCGGCAGCCGGATAACGGCACTGCCTTTAATTTTAATCAGGCAAAAAAGGTTGCCCGGAGAATCGGCTATCCGGTTTTAGTGCGGCCGTCTTATGTTTTAGGCGGCAGGGCAATGGAAATTGTTTATGACGAGCAGGTTTTGGAGCGGTTTATTAATCAGGCAGCCGAGGTTTCCGGGAAACACCCGGTGTTGATTGATAAATTCCTGGAAGATGCAATCGAGGTAGATGTGGATTTGATTGGCGACGGAAAAACATTTATTATCGGCGGAATTATGGAGCATATTGAGGAGGCAGGGGTTCATTCCGGGGATTCAGCAATGGTTTTGCCTGCGCACAGCCTTACCAAGGGTATACTTGATAAGATTCGTCAGTATAGCTATCGGATGGCCAGGGAATTAAAGGTAGTCGGATTAATGAACGTGCAATATGCAATTAAGGATAATTCAGTTTATATACTGGAGGTTAATCCGCGCGCATCGCGTACTGTTCCGTTTATTGCCAAGGCGATCGGCGTTCCGTTAGTAAAACTCGCCACAAAGGTAATGCTGGGAAAAACCTTAAAACAGCTGGGGTTTACCAAAGAGATTATCCCCCGGCATGTTTGCGTAAAGGAATCGGTTTTTCCGTTTAATCGCTTTCCGGGGGTAGATGTTATTTTGGGCCCGGAAATGAAATCTACCGGCGAGGTAATGGGGATTGATACAACCTTAAGCCGTGCCTATATTAAAAGCCAGATTGCTGCCGGGGCAAACCTTCCTAAAAAAGGCAATGTGTTTATTTCTGTATGCAGCCGTGATAAAGAAAGAATTATTCCTATTGCCAGGGCGCTTGCTGACTTAGGCTTTCGCCTTTATGCTACTTCCGGCACAGCCGGGAATTTAAGCAAAAACGGTATTCGCGCGAAATCCTTGCCCAAGCTCGCCGAAGGAAGGCCGAACGTGTTGGATTTAATGAAGGACGGCAAGATTCAGCTGGTAATTAATACCCCTTCGGGAAGGATCCCCCGCGCCGATGAAGTAAAAATTCGCTCCCAGGTTATAATACATAATATTCCCTATACAACCACCATGCCTGCAGCCCAGGCATTAGTTGATGGTTTGAAGAGTTTTATTAAGGATGACTTAAAGGTAAAGGCATTACAGGACTATCACAAGGCGGCTAAAAAAAGCGCAGCTAAATAAATTTTGAGCCTATTTATCTAATGATATGGAAAGAATAAGCATCAGGACAGGAAACAGGATTGAGCTGGTCAATATAACCGATAAGGTCCAGCAGGCAATTAGTAAGCTGCGGGTAAAGCAGGGGGTTTGTTTTCTCTTTGTTCCCCATACAACCGCCGGGCTTACTATAAACGAGAACGCTGATCCTTCGGTTAAGAAGGATATAATAAACGGGTTAAATAAATTAGTCCCCCCGACGGCTAATTATTCTCATATCGAGGGTAACTCAGACAGCCATATTAAATCTTCGCTTTTGGGCAGTTGTTTACATGTTTTTATTGAGGATGGCAATTTATGCCTGGGTACCTGGCAGGGGATATTTTTTGCAGAGTCCGACGGCCCGCGCCAAAGAGAAGTTTGGGTGGAAGCAATAGCCAGTGGAAGGCGATAGTTAGTTACCAGTTATTAGAAAAAAAGTCATAGGTTTTAAGTTATAAGTCATAAGTAAGTCGTAAGTCTTAAGCTTTAAGTCATAGGTTGTAAGTTTGAAAACTTATGACTTAAGACTTAGGGCTTATGACTCTTAAGCCCCGAGCGAAGCCGAGGGATTAGGGGGGATAATGCCGGAGTTACCTGAGGTTGAAACAGTAAAACGGGAATTACAAAGGGCGGTTAAGGGCAAGAAGATAATTGAGGTTAAGATAAATAACCCCAAGGTTATTAAAGAACCCAAAAGACAATCCTTTGTAAAGGGCCTGAAGAATGTTACGGTGAAGGCTATTTTGCGAAAAGGCAAGCTCCTGATTTTAGAGTTGTCATCAGGTAAATTCTTAACCGTACACTTGAAATTAACCGGGCAGCTGGTTTATCCCGGCAACACCAAACAAAGCCGGGTAAGCTTTAAGTTTTCCAATAAGCAATGGTTAGATTTTAATGACAGCCGCCTGCTGGGGGAATTAAGGCTTTTGAATGACTGGAGGTCTTTAGGATTTGTCAAGGCATTAGGCCCTGAGCCATTTGATTTAACTGCCAATAAATTTACCCGCATGCTCGCGGATAGAAAAACCAAAATAAAACCATTATTGATGGACCAGGCATTTATTGCAGGTATAGGTAATCTTTATGCGGCAGAGACTTTATTCCGCGCCCGGATTCACCCTGAAAGACGCGCCTCTTCTTTATCTGATAAAGAGGCGAGAGCACTTTTTAAGCAGGTAATACTTGTGCTAGAGAGGGCAATAAAATGCAAAGGGTCATCAGTAGACCAATACGTCCAGGTATCTGGTAAACCCGGGGGTTATGCGAAATACCATAAGGTCTATGGCCGCAAGGGCAAGCCGTGTTTTGTTTGTAAAACACCGATAGCAAGAACTGCCTTAGCCGGCCGGGGGACATATTTTTGCGTGAAGTGTCAACGTTAGCAATTGCGCGCTACTTACAATGAGCCGTATATATCAGACAAAAGCAAAGATTGATTATAATGTTTGCGTAAGCGGCAATTATTATAAATTGGTTTTTAGCTCCGCAAAGATTGCCCGGGCTGCCCAGCCCGGGCAATTTGTTACATTGCTCTTATCAAAAGATTGTCAGCCGCTTTTAAGAAGGCCGTTTAGTATCCATTCGATTAGAAACCAGAGTACAGAGTACAGAGAACAGATAGAGATTCTTTATGAGGTCAGGGGAAAGGCAACCGAAATTTTATCAAAGAAAAAACCGGGTGATTTTCTGGATATTTTAGGGCCGCTGGGAAGCGGTTTTGATCTGCCTCTTTTTTCCTATCCGCAATCTGCTATTTTAGTGGGCGGGGGAATAGGGATAGCCCCGCTATTGTTTCTCGCGCAAAGATTAATAGATTCTTATCCGCTATCCCTGTCTGCAGGCAGGCAGGCGCCCATTCGCTATCCGCTAGCCTTAATTGGGGCAAGGACAAAAAAAGAAATTTTGTCGCAAAAAGAATTTGCAAGTTTAGGCTGCGGTGTTACAATATCCACAGATAACGGTTCAGCCGGATTTAAGGGCAGGGTTACCGGGCTTTTAAGGAAGATTTTGGATTCAGGCAAAAAAGCAAGAGGCCTTAATGCCTGCCGCCGGCAGCCTGCGATGGAAATTTATGCCTGCGGGCCAAAGCCAATGCTTAAGGAGCTTAACGCAATCTCTAAAAAATACAATATAAAGGCGCAAGTTTCTTTAGATGAATATATGGCTTGCGGATTAGGCGTTTGTCTGGGGTGCATGGTTAATACTAAGACGGGTTACCAGGCAGTTTGTAAAAATGGGCCGGTGTTTGATTCAGCCAAGATAATCTGGTAGCTCCGATTTTTTATTACCAAAGAATAAAGCACTCGTATACAAGAAAATCTCCTTCAGCGATAACATTTGTGCGGTTTTCAGTGATTGGAATTTCGGTTTTTTGAAATTCCATACCATAAATTAATAAAAAGTTATCAAACAAACATAAAGGGGTGTCTTATGGACAATAAATGGCCTTTTGTTTCGATAGTTATCCCGGTAAAAAACTTTGAGCGCACGATCGAAAAGACTTTTCAATATTTATTAGACGTAGATTATTCCCATGATTGCTGGGAGATTGTAATTGCTGACGGGGGCTCAACCGATAAAACCGTAGAGATTATTAATGATTGGCAGAAAAAGTTCCCTTTTATCAAGCTTGTCCAGGTTCCCAATTGCCCTTCTCCGGGATATGCCCGCAATCGCGCCCTGGAAGTAGTCAGGGGTGATTTTCTCTTTTTTACTGATGCGGATTGTGCGCCCTGTAGGGAGTGGATTAAGGAAATCCTGCAGCATTTTGAGCGCGACCCAAAAATTGCCGCAGTCGGGGGCGAGGTTTTTACGTTAAAGGTTGACCCGGATAACCTTGTTGAGGCATGGTGCCAGCATTTCCGGTTTAATATGGTTTCCCCGCGCTACGGATTTATCCCGGAAGGGTACTTTCCGGATTTTCCCCAAGATCCCAAGCCTTCTGACGTCGGGGGGCACAATGCATATTTTTTCGGGACATGCAATGTAGCTTACCGCAGCGCGGCAATGAAAGAAGTAGGGGCTAAATTTTGGGACAGGCCAACCGGGGAAGATATGGATTTTAGTTTTCAGCATCGAAAGCGCGGCTGGAAGTTTTACTTTGCCCCAAAGGCAAAGGTTGACCATATGCACCGCGCTGACCTTAAATCCCTGCGCCGGGTCTGGACTACTTATGGCCAGGCGCACGCATTGCTTATTGATAAGTATGTAAATAAAAACGGGGTAGAGATAATCTTGCAATTTTTAAAATCCAGGCCTTCATTCTTTTTACCCCTGCCGTTAAAGGGTTTTATTTATTTAGGTAATTTTCATTTAATGCACATAACAGGCCTATTGTTTATCCTGGGGTTAATTTTTTCCTGGGGCTATCTTAGCTGGTTAATCTTTTTGCTTTTGTTATTTTTTAGCCAGCAATATGTTAAATGGAATTTTTCAATGGAGCCACGCAACAAATTCCCTGCCTGGTGTAAGATGAAATACCTGACCAATCTTTCCTTTATTCAGGGCGGCTTGAAGGATTTAAAGACTTATAAGGTCCTCTGCATTGAGCCGAGCTTTTAGCAATAAGCTGAATATTTACCCCTTTAGTTTCTGGCCCTTTGTTTTCCCCTAAACAAAAGGGGCATTTATTTTTTTTACTTTGACATATGAATAATAATACTACAAGGCAACGCAAGATAAATAAGCATATAATCCAGGGTAATATAAATAAAACAATCTGGAAGCTGGCACTGCCGATGACCGCGGGCGCTGTTTTGTTTAATCTATTCAGCTTAGTTGATCTCTTTTTTGTCGGGCGCCTGGGGCATATTGCGGTGGCAGCCTTGTCTGTGTCAGGAATCCTGCTTTCGATAATATTGATGTTTGCAATCGGTATTGCCATAGGGACAACTGCCATGGTTGCCCGCTTTATAGGAATCCAGGATTATGATTCTGCCGATAGCGTGGTTTTTCATACCATACTTATAAGCATTGCCTGTTGGGTAATTATGGCATTAATCGGCATATTTGCCTGTGAAGGCCTCTTGCGTTTATTCGGGGTAAGCGCCGAGGTGGTCATTGCAGCAGCGGAGTATTTACGGATAAATTTCATTTGGTCGATTTTTATTTTTCTTTTTGTGGGATTGAATCAGGCCTTAAGGGGCGCAGGGGACGTGATTGTCCCGCTTAAGGTAATAATCATTGCCAACATAATAAATATTGTGCTCGACCCTTTATTTATATTTGGCTGGGGAATTTTTCCCCGCATGGAGGTGGCAGGTTCTGCGGTTGCTACTGTGATTAGCCGGGCAGCGGCAACATTTATGCTTTTATTCTACATGCTCATGGGGCGCTCTGCATTGCATTTACACCGGCGTATATATAAACTAAACTTTGTGCTTATTCGCCGCATGATCAGGATTGGTTTTTATGCATCCTTACAGGTTTTCTTGCGCGAAGTTTCCTTGCTCTTTCTTTTACGGCTGGTAAGTTCCTTTGGCGTGATAACATTAGCTGCTTTTGGCATTGGTTCACGCCTTCGAATGATGGCGCTTTTTCCCGGCATAGGCATGGCAAATACCGCGGCAATATTAATTGGCCAGAATATGGGGGCTAAACAGCCAAGGCGGGCTACACAAGTCGGCTGGCGCGTAAGCCAGCTTTATTTACTATATATGATTCCTCTTGCCGCAACATTCTTTATTTTTGCCCCGCAATTAATCCGTATTTTTAATAGTCATCCGGATATAGTCAGGCTGGGCGCTACCTTTCTTCGCTGCTTAGCAGTTACCTTTCCCTTTTTAGCCTTTTCCCTGATTTTAAGCAGGGGCATTAGCGGTTCAGGAGATAGCTTTGCCCCGGCAATGATTACCGGGGCTACCCAGCTGGCTTTTTGTATACCGGCTGCTTATTTTATGGTACTTTTTTTAAGGCTGGGCATGAACGGCATCTGGATAGCGGTTGTTACTTCGGATATTTTACAGGGGATACTTTTTATTTATTATTTTTATACAGGCGCCTGGCAGAAATATTATTATCGCCATCAAACCGATCTCACCGCCTATCCCTTGCCTGAAACAGACAAATAATTCTTTAAATCAAGGGTAATTTTCCTGCTCGCCCAACATAGTTTAATGCTTGTTTTTGGCATAGCGGCATAATATAATATATATGTGACTCGATTTGTAAATTCCTGTTTTTACCCCTCTTTGTGAAAGCATAAGTCTTTCCCGTATATTCTGGATAAATAAAGGAGAAGGTAGCAAGGATGAATAATCTTGTAATCGTATTAGCTATTGCAGTAATTTTGCTTGTAGTTCTCTGGTTGAAAGACAGAAACAAGGCCGCTATGTTTAGCCAGGAGCAGTTAATTGAACGGCTCAAGGAATCCCTTAAGGCAATTTCCTTTGAGGCAATATCAAAGAATACCGATGAGTTTTTAAAGATTGCCGGGGATGCCTTTAATAAACAGACCCGGGTTCATGACAAGGAGCTTGATAATAAAAAGGAACTTATCGAGCAAAGCCTTACTGTGATGAAGGAAAGGCTAAAAGAGGTGCAGCAGTTGGTTGTTGATTTTAAGGAAGACCGCAAACAGCAATTTGGCGCAATCAGTTCGCAATTAAAATCTGCTGCTGATCAGACAAACAAGCTTCAGGAAACGACCGCACGCATCCAGAATGCCTTAGCCAATAGCAGGATGCGCGGGCAATGGGGTGAGCGGATGGCAGAGGATGTATTGAGGTTATCCGGCTTTATCGAAGGCATAAATTACAGGAAGCAAAAAACATCAGAGT
Source organism: Candidatus Omnitrophota bacterium (assembly GCA_043816835.1). Lineage (GTDB taxonomy): Bacteria > Omnitrophota > Gorgyraeia > Gygaellales > JAHJCI01 > JBDRHJ01. The sequence goes on along the minus strand of JBDRHJ010000026.1, from coordinate 3,839 downwards.
CGGGCCGCCCGGATTATACATTTCTCCTGCCGCAGAACCTGATTGTTAATATGGATGTAAAATTCCCCTTTGACAATTATCTGCATTATATTGAAGCCGGAGAAAATTCAGAAAAGCAAAAGTATAAGGAGCAATTTTTAAAGGACGTTAAGGCAAGGATAAAAGAGGTTACCACACGCGATTATATAGACCCCTCCCAGAATACGATAGATTACGTAATCCTGTTTATCCCCAATGAACAGGTTTATGCCTTTATTAATGAGTCGGACAGTTCCGTGTTGGATGAAGCGCTAAAAAATAAGGTAATACTTTGTTCCCCGCTTACCTTGTATGCAATCCTGGCGGTAATCAGGCAGGCAGTGGACAACTTTAACCTGGAGAGGACTGCCGGGCAGATACTTTCGCTTTTAGGTGTTTTTAATAAACAGTGGGGGCTGTTTGTTGGATCAATGGACAGAATGGGCAAGAGGATAGATGAGGCGCGCAAGGAATTTGATTTCTTGATTACAACGCGGCGCAAACAGCTGGAACGCCCCCTTAAGCAGATTGATGAATTGCGGACAGAAAAGGGGATTAATATAGAGATGCTTCCTGATGAAAGCGAAGAAACTACCGACGCACCCGAGGTTTAATAAGCATAACGCTAATTTAAAATTGTCTTTTCCCCACATCTTTGTTTACGAGGCCTCCGCAGGTTCGGGAAAAACAAGGAAGCTGGCCGAGCGTTATGTGGATTTTCTGCTTTACTATTCCCACAAAATCCCTCTCCCCTTTAATTTCCGCAATATCCTGGCAGTCACCTTTACCAATGAAGCAGCTGATCAGATGAGACAGGAAACCATGAAGATGCTTAAGGCCAAGGCCCTGGGTAAAAACAGGGATTCCCGGGCAGCAATTCGGATTGTTGACGAGATTATTGAAAACTTTTCTGATTTTGCCGTACGCACAATCGACAGCTTTGTGCACAGCCTTCTGGTGGCTTCAAGCCTGGAATTAAAACTGCCCCCTGATTATGAAATCGTGTCCCAGCCGCGGCCTTATTTGGAATACGTTCTTGATACGTTCTTAGAGGAGATTCTTCGCGACCAGGGGGTTAGGCGTTTATTTCTGAAATTCCTGGAACACTTCCTGGTTGTTGAAGGGCAAAAGCATTGGAATCCCAAAAAAACATTGTTGGAGCTGTTGATTAAATTTTACCGGGAAGAAAACGGGCGGGCGAAACTTTTTAAGGAGATTTCCGGCGATTTGGATTTGGGCCGGATAGAAAACGAATTTAAACAGAGAATTCAAGAATTCCTTTCTGCTTTTATTCCCTCGGATGATTCAGCCGCGCCGGGGGATTTGGATTTTAATCGGCGTTTTACTAAAGGCATGTACTCTGCATTGGGTAATTCAGGGATGCAATTACTTAAGGGGCTTAGCCTCCATATTAATAAGCCGCTTATTCCCGGGGAAGGCATATTGAATAAGGATTCCCGGGAAGCTGCTTTGGGATTAGTGCGGCAATGGAAAGAACTGACGGCGCAATACAATGATTACACGCGCGCATTTGTTTGGTTAAGATACAGCCTTTATCTTAAGATCTTTAGCAGGTTTCGCGAATGCCTGGACGGCTTTAAAGAAGAAAAACGGATTGTTTTTCTTGATGAGCTTAACAGGAAGGCAAGGAAGTTTTTAACCAGTGAAGGCCTTCTGCCGGCGGAAATCTATTATAAGTTATCTTCTGTGCTTTATCATTATATGATTGATGAATTCCAGGATACAAGCATCCTGCAATGGGAGAATATTCAGGCCCTGGTTGAAGACGCGCTTGCTAAGGGCGGGTCTTTGTTTTATGTCGGGGATAAAAAGCAGGCAATCTATCGCTTCCGCGGCGGCGAGGTTGAGCTGTTTGATTCAATTAAGGCAAAATTCAGGAATCAGGTTGCCGGGATTTATGATCAAGTTCTGCCGTGTAATTACCGTTCACGGGAGACGATTGTCGAATTTAATAACTCTGTGTTTAGCCGTAGTAACCTAATCAATTTTTTAAGCAGCTTCTCTCAGCTGGGCCAGGGGGGAAGAGAGAGGGTTTTAGATATTTTCAAGGATAGCCACCAGGAGCCGGCAGGCAAGGATTGCTGCGGCGGATATGTAAGATTAGAAATACTGGAAGGGGATAACAAGCAGCAATTAGAGGATTGCCTGAACATCAAATTAAAGGAAACCATCTTTCAGCTGAAAAAAAGGTTTAATTATAAGGATATCTTAATCCTGGTACGCGATAATCATGAGGCAGAGGCGATTGCCGGATTTTTACTCCAAGAGGGGATTACGGTTTGTGCCTCGCGCACAGTAAGTATCCGCAACAACTACATTATCCGCCAGATAATTGCCCTGCTTAAATTCCTGAATTCACCGATTGACAACCTCTCTTTTGCTAATTTTATTTTAGGCGGGATTAATACCCGGGCAGTTAAGATAGACCCCGCGAAGCTGCAGGCATGGATGGAGGGTTTAAGGGTTGACAACAACAAAGGCGTAATATATACCCTGTTTCGCTCGGAGTATCCCAAGGCCTGGGAGGAATTCTTCCAGTACTTATTTAATGCCGTGGGGTTTCTTCCGGTTTATGATTTGGTTAAAACAATTTTAATAAAGTTTAACATAGAAGAGAACTTTCCTGATTTTTGCGGGTTCACCCAGCGGCTGCTTGAAATAATAAATGACCTAAAAGAACAGGGCAGGAATTCGCTTTGTGATTTTCTGGAATGGTTTGAGGAAGCCCCAGAGGAGGAGCTTTTTGTTCGGCTGCCTTCGGGGTTAGACGCAATCAAGATTCTTACCATTCATAAGGCCAAAGGGCTTTCTTCCCCGGTGGTGATTTTGCCTTATGCGGCATTAGAGGTAAAGGTCGGTGATTCTGCAAGGGTTGTGCACGAGACACCCGAGGGGCTTTATCTTTTATATTTACAAAAGGAAATCTGCCAAAGCCATCCCGGGCTTAGCCTGATTTATCAGGAGCAGTATTTTCAATCACTTTTGGATGAGTTAAATTGTCTTTATGTAGGATTTACCCGCGCAGGCAGCGAGCTATACATATATTTGCCCCAAAAAATCAACCGGTCGGATAATCCCCTGGTATCCCTCTTATTTGATCAGCAAGGGAATTTTATTGCCGGGGAAAAACCACAAAGCTCATCCAGCGCGGATAAAACAAAGATGATCCGGGAGTTTGGCAGAAAGATTGTTTCTTCCGGCCAAACTAAGCCCAAGCAATTATCAGGGGGGCAAAAAGCAAAAGCCCCTTTGCGCAGGGTATTGCCTCAAGAGGTATTCCAGGAAGCGCTTAAGCGCCAGTTTATTCCTATTGAAGAGATTACTTCTTTTAAAACAAGGAGTTTAGCTAAGCGGGGCGAGCTGCTGCATTATCTTTTAGCTGAAATAAATCCCCTTGATTTTATTAATCAGCCCTCTGTTTATGATTTTAAGATTCAGGATGCATGCCGGTTGTTTAATTATTCTGACCCCGGGGGAATAACCCGCTCTCTTCGCGAGTTCTTAAATGATTCCGATATAAAGCGATTATTTAGCTTGAACTTAGAGGCGTTTAATGAAAAAGAGATAGTTGATTGCCATGGCAACCTTAACCGCATTGACCGCCTGGTATTTGATCAGAAGAAAATCCTGATTATTGATTATAAGACCGGCCAGGCGTATCAGGAAAAACACCGCGAGCAGATTAAAGAATATGCGCGCCTGATAAAGGAAATTTATCCCGGCAAGCTAGTCGAGGCAAAATTGATTTATATTGATACAAAAGAAATCTGTCCGGTTAAGCTCTAATGGATAATCAATGG
>JBDRHJ010000025.1:0-29153 GCA_043816835.1 Candidatus Omnitrophota bacterium | reverse complement strand
TAGGGTAACCCAAGGCCCCTTTGTTAATTTTAACGGGACAATTGAGGCAATTTACCCCGAAAAAGGCAAATTAAAGGTCAATGTTTCGATTTTTGGCCGCGCAACACCCGTAGAGTTAGAATATTGGCAGGTAGAAAAAGTATAAGTAAGGACATAGCTTATGGAGCTCATAGAGCGACATAAGTTATCGGTCCGAAACACCTCAGCAAAATTAGTGCTGGGTTAATTCGCGCATATAACTTACGTTCACTTCGTTCCGTAAGTTATGCGCTCATTAAGATGGCAAAAAAGGTAACCGCACAAATAAAATTACACGTTCCGGCAGGCCAGGCAAATCCTGCGCCCCCCGTAGGGCCAGCATTAGGTCAGCACGGGGTTAATATCATGCAGTTTTGTAAGCAGTTTAATGAGCAGACAAAGGGCAGGGAAGGTTTGATCTTACCGGCGGTAATTACGGTTTATGAAGACCGGACTTTTACGTTTATATTAAAAAGCCCTCCTTCGTCAATACTCCTGAAGCGCGCCTGTAATTTAGCTAAGGCCTCCGGGCAAGCAGGAAAGGAAAAAATTGCAACCATAGCCAGAAAACAACTGGAAGAAATCGCTAAGCTAAAAATGAAAGATTTAAATACAGCAAATATGGAACAGGCAATTAAGATTATTAAGGGGACAGCCCGCAGTATGGGGATTTCCGTAGAATCTGAATCCCTAGAAGCCGGAGAGTAGTTGGTCACGGCATAATCTGGATTTATAAAAATGAAGAAGCATAGTAAAAGATATAACGAAACCGCCAAGCAGATTCAAGAGAATAAAGCTTATTCGCTTAGCGATGCAATTTCACTCTTAAAAAAGATATCCAATACCAAATTTGATAGTTCCCTGGATATGTATTTTCATCTGGATGTTGACCCTAAGAAGGCTGATCAAATGGTACGCGGAACAGTAGTTTTGCCGCACGGAACGGGCAAAAAGGTTAGAATCGCTGTTTTTGCTAAAGGGGAGCAGGAAAAATTAGCGCGTGAAAGCGGAGCGGATTATGCCGGGGGCGCAGATTTGATCGAGAAGGTCAGTAAAGGATTTTTGGATTTTGATTGTTCAATTGCAACCCCTGAAATGATGAAGGAATTGTCACGCCTGGGTAAGGTTTTAGGGCCGCGCGGGCTTATGCCAAGCCCAAAAACCGGAACAGTAACCGATGATGTAGTTACAGCAATTAACCAGGTACGAAAAGGCAAGGTTGATTTTAAGGTTGACAAGCAAGGCGGAATACATCTGGGGGTCGGCAAGATTTCATTTTCCGAGGATAAATTATTAGAAAACGCATTGGTTATTATGGATACGATAAATAGTGCCCGCCCTGCGACCGTAAAGGGCAAATATATCAAAAGTTTATTCTTGAGCTCAACAATGAGCCCGGGATTAATGATAGAACTTAAATGAAGAAAATCGGATTAGTTATAAAGGGGGAGGCCGAAAGATTGCTCAAGGATAAAATACAGGGTATCGATAGCTTTATCCTGGTTCAGCATTCCGGGTTATCGGCTGCGGATTTAAATGTCCTACGAATGTCCTTGGTTAATCTGAATTCTTCACTTGCGGTAATTAAAAATAGCGTTGGAAAGCGGCTTCTTAAATCTTATCAGGATTTATCATCATTAATCACCGGTCCGTGCGGGTTGATTTTTATAAACAAGGATTTAATTTCAACCTCACGCCTGATTGCTGAATTCAAAAAGGATAAACCCGGCCTAATAGTTAAGGCAGGGTTTTTAAAGGACAGGATAATAAGCGAAGAGGAAATCGTTACCCTTTCAAAAATTCAATCTTTGGCAGCGCTTCATAGCAGGATTGTCGGTGGCCTAAAGTCGCCGATTTTCAGTATCGCTTTTAGTTTAAAGCAAATTTTGAATAAGCTGGTATGGGCATTAGGTAAAATTAAGGATAAAAAGCAATAAAAGGTGCCTTATCGGACGGAACGTTAAAACGTTATTTAATAATCGATAAGAGGAGGGAAAAATGGCAGCAACTAAAGTCGACGAACTAATTAAGTCTATTGAGGAAATGACCGTATTAGAACTTTCTGATTTAGTCAAGGCCCTGGAGGATAAGTTCGGGGTTCAGGCAGCTATGCCGGTAATGGGGGCAGTGGCTGTTGGCGGGGCTGCAGCAAGTCAGGCAGCAGAAGAAAAAACCGCGTTCAGTGTTGTTCTTACGGGCATTGGCGCAAATAAAATTTCCGTAATTAAAGAAGTCCGTGCAATGACCAGCCTGGGATTAAAAGAAGCCAAAGATCTGGTTGAATCTGCTCCAAAGCCGGTAAGGGAAGGCGTGACTAAGGAAGAAGCCGAGCAAATGAAGAAAAAACTAGAGACAGCAGGTGCGACGGTAGAATTAAAGTAATCGTTGATTATCATATTGCGATAAAAACTTAAAAAAATCCCGAAAAAAAATAGGGCTATCAACCGGTCAAGTTTTTGCGGGATATAAGCGGGCCTAAGCGCGCAGGGATTACCAGATATGACTAAACGTAAAAGTTTCAGCAAATTAAAAGAAATATACGAGATCCCGAATCTCTTGGAGCATCAAGTCGAATCCTACAAGAATTTTCTTCAAGGGGACATGCTTCCGCATGAGCGGGAGACAATTGGCTTGCAAGAGATTTTGCATAGTTTTTTCCCCATCGAAAGCGTTGATCGGCGCCTGCGTATTGAATTTGTAAGCTATGCCTTGGGTAAACCAAAATACAACATTCCTGAATGCAAAAAACGGGCAATGACATATGCCGCACCCTTAAGGATAAAATTCCGTTTTACAACCGTTCGCGAGGTGTTAGAGCAGGATGCTTATTTTGGCGAGTTACCTTTAATGACGCCCACCGCTTCATTTATCATAAACGGTGATGAGCGGGTAATTGTTAATCAGCTTCAACGCTCACCGGGTGTTTCCTTTGAAGAAGAGCTGCACCCCAGTGGTAAGAAAATTTTTTACGGCCGGATTATTCCTTATCGCGGGGCGTGGTTAGAATTTAAATTTGATTTATCAGAAGTTATCCTCGCAATTGTTGACCGGCGCAGGAATTTCCCCGCTACACAAATTCTTCGCATTTTAGGATATTCTACCGATGAAGAGATAACCCGGATTTTTTCCAAAGAATACCCCCAGATTATTAATACCCTAAAAAAAGACTATACCAAAAATAAAGAAGAGGCCCTTTTAGATTTTTACCGTAAGCTGCGCCCCGGGGAGCCGGTGGCATTAGAAGCCGCAGAAAATTTGTTCTATCGGTTATTTTTTGATGCCCGCCGGTATGATTTGGAACGGGCAGGCAGGTTTATCCTAAATCGCAAACTCGGGATGGATGTATCGCTGGATAAGCGAACCCTTGATTCAGAAACCGTAGCTAAAACAATTGAATACCTTATCTGCCTGAAAGACGGGGTAGGCAAGATTGACGATATTGACCATCTGGGAAATCGCCGCATTAAAACAATCAGTGAATTAGTTTGTAATCAGGTTCGTATTGGCTTGGCCCGGCTAGAGCGTTCAATGCGCGAAAGGTTAACGATTTTAGGAGATTCCGAAGATTTAAGCGTTCATCACTTAATAAATTTCAAGCTTTTCTCAAATCAAATTCATGATTTTTTTGCCCGCGGGCAGCTATCTCAATTTATGGATCAGGTAAATCCATTGGCAGAGTTAACCCATAAGCGCAGATTAAGCGCCCTGGGGCCAGGCGGGCTTTCTCGGGAACGCGCCGGTTTTGAAGTCAGGGATATTCATCATTCACATTACGGCCGCATATGTCCAATTGAGACCCCGGAAGGTCCGAATATCGGGTTGATTACTTCACTGGCTACCTATGCAAAGGTGAATAATTTAGGATTGCTGGAAACCCCATACCGAAAGGTGGAAGCCCGACAGGTGACCCGTAAAATTGAATACCTGACCGCTGATATCGAAGAAGAAAAGATAATTGCGCAGGCAAATGTATCATTAGATCATGAAAATAAGTTTCAAGAAAGCGAAGTGCTTTGCCGTTTCCGGGGCGATTTTCCTAAATGCAAAGCCGATAAAGTCGAATACATGGATGTATCCCCGAAGCAATTAGTTTCAATTGCCACATCGCTTATTCCTTTCCTCGAACATGATGATGCTAACCGGGCATTAATGGGCTCGAATATGCAGCGGCAAGCCGTGCCCCTGATGTTTCCTCAAGCACCCATAGTTGGCACAATGATGGAAGAAAAGGCGGCACGTGATTCCGGGGCAATGCTAATTGCAGAGGAATCAGGCAAGGTAAACGCACTGGATGCTGCTTCTATTACTATAGGTAAGCGAATTTACGCGTTAAATAAATTTATCCGTACCAATGCCGATACCTGCATAAACCAGCGGCCTTTAGTTGCCTTAGGGGATCATGTTGAAAAAGGTCAGATTATTGCCGATGGCATGGCAACAGAGGGCGGGGAATTAGCACTAGGCAGGAATCTTCTGGTTGCGTTTATGCCATGGCGCGGATATAACTTCGAGGATGCAATTCTTATAAACGAAAATGTGGTTCGGGATGATGCTTTTACGTCAATACACCTTAAGCGATTTGAGATAGAAGCTACAGAAACACGCTTGGGTAATGAAGAAATAACCCGCGATATACCTAATGTGAGCGAAGAGGCATTGAGTAATCTTGATCAGAATGGGATTATACGTATTGGTGCGCGCATTAATCAGGGAAGTATCCTGGTTGGCAAGGTCACGCCGAAAACCGAGTCAGAACTTTCCCCTGAAGAGAGGTTATTACGCGCAATTTTTGGCGAGAAGGCAGAAGATGTGCGCGATACTTCATTGGTAGTACCGCCCGGGGTAGAGGGTGTAGTAGTTGACGTACATGTATTTTCACGCCGCGAACGCGGTAGAAAAACTAAGGACGACAAAAGCAAAGAATTGGCCAAGGTCAAGGAATTAAAGGCTTATTATAAAGAAGAAATCGCTTATATTCAAAAAGAAAGAATCATTCGCCTGGCTAGTACGTTGCGGATAAGTAAGGAAAAAGTGCTGAATATGGATTTTTCTGATAATGAAGAGGCAAAACGTATTGATGATTCTTATCAGGAGCAGATAAAATCCTTAATCGCTCAGCAGGAGCGTGAAACCGAAAACCTCCGCAGGGGTGATGAATTACCAAGCGGTGTGTTGAAACGTATTGTTGTTTATGTTGCCACAAAACATAGATTACAGGAAGGCGATAAGCTTGCTGGCCGCCATGGAAATAAGGGGGTTGTAGCGCGTATTTTACCGGAACAGGATTTGCCATATTTACCCGACGGGCGCGTTGTTGATATTGTTTTAAATCCGCTGGGCGTTCCTTCCCGTATGAATATTGGTCAGATTTTAGAAACACACCTTGGCTGGGCAGCCCACGCGTTAGGTTACAAGGTGGGTTCTTCGGTATTTGATGGAGCGACTGAACATGAAATTCGTGACTTACTAAATAAGGCAGGATTGCCCACTGATGGCAAAATTACGCTTTATGACGGATATACGGGTTATCCCTTTGACCAGAAAATATGCGTAGGATATATCTACATGATAAAATTAATTCATCTGGTTGAGGACAAGATTCATGCGCGTTCAATCGGGCCTTATTCGCTGGTAACTCAGCAGCCCTTGGGCGGTAAAGCACAATTCGGTGGCCAGCGCGTAGGGGAAATGGAAGTTTGGGCGCTTGAGGCATACGGGGCAGCATTTTGTCTGCAGGAGATGCTCACGGTTAAGAGCGATGATGTTGCCGGGAGAACTCGGATCTACGAAGCAATCGTGAAAGGTGAGCAGCGGTTTAGCTCCGGCACCCCCGAGTCATTTCATGTTTTAATGAAGGAATTACAAGGTTTGTGCTTAGATGTCCGAACCGAAAAAAGCGAAAAATAGAAATATGGAACAAATAACACAATTTGACACTATACATATCAAGATCGCATCACCGGAAGTTATCCGAAACTGGTCACAGGGAGAGGTAAAAAAAGCAGAGACGATTAACTATCGAACCCTCAAGCCGGAAAAGGACGGGTTATTTTGCGAAAAGATTTTCGGGCCGGTCCGCGACTGGGAATGCCACTGCGGAAAATATAAAGGCATGAAATTTAAGGGCATTACTTGCGACCGCTGCGGGGTAACAATTGACCATTCGGCGGTTCGCCGCCAACGTATGGGGCACATCGAATTGGCCGCGCCGGTAACCCATGTATGGTTTTTTAAGGCAGTCCCCAGCCGTTTGGCAGCTTTATTAAATTTAGGATTGCGGGATTTAGAGCGCATTATTTATTATGAGCAGTACGTGGTAATTGATCCGGGTAGTAGCCCGTTAAAGAAGTATGAATTACTGACTGAAGAGAAGTATCTTGAGGCAAAAGAAAAATTCGGCGGTAAATTCGTTGCGAAAATCGGCGCAGAGGCAATCTGCGTTATGCTTGATAATTTAAATTTAGACAGCCTAGCTACGAAGCTTCGCAAGAACTTAGCTAATTGCAAAGAAGCGTTAAATAACCGAAAGATCCTTAAGTCGCTTAAGGTTGTTCAGGACTTTCAGAAATCCGGAAATCAGCCACGCTGGATGATTTTAGAGGTATTACCGGTTATCCCCCCGGATTTAAGGCCCCTTGTTCCGTTAGATGGGGGAAGATTTGCTACTTCGGATTTAAATGATTTATACCGGCGTGTGATTAACCGTAATAATCGTTTAAGGAAGTTAATTGATTTAAAAGCCCCTGATATCATTGTCCGTAATGAAAAAAGGATGTTGCAGGAAGCGGTTGATGCCTTGCTGGACAACGGAAGGCATGGCCGGGCGGTTTTAACCGGAAATAATCGCCCCTTAAAGTCGCTATCCGATATGCTTAAAGGCAAGCAAGGCCGTTTTCGCCAAAATCTTTTAGGCAAGCGCGTTGACTATTCCGGCCGTTCGGTTATCGTGGTCGAGCCTAGTCTAAAGATGCATGAATGCGGATTACCGAAACAGATGGCAATTGAACTTTTTGAGCCTTTTATCATTAGGAAGTTACGCGAAAAGGGCTTTGTACATACGATAAAAGGCGCGCGTAGAATGGTTGAGAGGGGCAAAATTGAGGTTTGGGATATTTTGGAAGAGGTAATTCGCGATCATCCCATTTTGCTTAATCGCGCACCTACGCTTCATCGCTTAAGCATTCAGGCGTTCCAACCCAAATTAGTGGAAAGCAAATCAATAAAAATCCATCCCCTGGTTTGCGCGGCTTTTAATGCGGATTTTGACGGGGATCAAATGGCGGTGCATATTCCATTATCACTGGAAGCCCAAATGGAGTCTCGGCTTATTATGCTTTCGATAAATAATATTTTTTCTCCTGCCAACGGCCGTCCGATTACCAGCCCAACACAGGATATGATTTTAGGATGTTCATATCTTACTAAGGAAAAATCAAATTGCCGCGGCGAGGATAAGGTTTTTTCGCATGCAGATGAGGTGTTTAGCGCGCTAAACGACGACATTATTGACCTGCATGCAAAAATAAAGCTCCGGGTAAATAAGGTTTATATTTACGAGGAAAAAAAGGTCATTGATGAAATTCAAATAATCCCCACGACCCCGGGAAGGGTTTTATTTAACCAGCTTCTGCCGTCTGATTTTGGATTTGTCAATAAAGAGTGCAACCGAAAGATTGTTGCCGGGGTTATTCAGGAATGTTATCGGCGATTTGGGCATAGCAGCACAATTAAACTGCTCGATGATATCAAGACGCTGGGTTTTGAATTTGCGACCCTGGGGGGAATATCGATTGCGGTCGATGATCTCAAGATTCCCAAGGAAAAACCTGAAGTTCTCAAAAAGGCCAAGGATGAAGTAAGTAAGGTCGAGGATCAATATCAAAAAGGCATAATTACTCAGCGTGAACGCTATAATCGCGTGGTTGATATTTGGACTCATGCTACCGACAGGATTTCCGATCTTCTTTTTATCGGCATGGAGTCATTTAATCCGATTTTTATGATGGCGGATTCTGGTGCAAGGGGCTCGCGTTTGCAGGTAAGACAGTTAGCGGGTATGCGCGGACTTATGGCCAAACCCTCGGGTGAAATTATCGAGAGCCCGATTATGGCGAATTTCCGTGAAGGGTTAACGGTTTTAGAGTATTTTATATCTACCCACGGAGCAAGAAAGGGGCTGGCAGATACGGCTTTAAAAACCGCAGATGCCGGTTATTTGACTCGTCGCCTCGTAGATGTCGCACAGGAAGTAATCGTGCTTGAGGAAGACTGCGGAACGCTAAACGGCATTACCGTATCAGCGATTATTGATGGTGATGAGGTTGTAGTTTCGCTGGCGGAACGCATTGTTGGCCGGACAGCCCTGGATAATATTGTTGATATAATTACCGATGAAATCATTGTTGTGCAAGGCAGTGAAGTTACCGATGAGAAGGCAGAATTAATCGAAAGGCTGGGGATTGAAAAAATACGCATCCGTAGCGCTTTGACCTGTGAAACCGAGCGAGGTGTCTGTATTAAGTGTTATGGAAGAAATCTTGCCCGCGGGGTGCCGATAGAAATCGGTGAGGCGGTTGGAATAATCGCGGCGCAAAGCATCGGCGAACCCGGCACCCAGTTAACCATGCGGACATTTCATATCGGGGGGACAGCATCTCGTATTATTGAGCGTTCTTCAATCAAATCAAAAAATAAGGGTATTGTTCGATATCATAATCTGCGTACGGTTAAAAAGAATAATGAATTTCTTGTATTAAATCGCAATGGATCAATTAGCATCCATGATAATGACGGCCGTGAGCTAGAGCGTTATCTTATATCCCACGGCGCTTCAATAAGCATTGCTGATGGTGGTTCGATAGTTAAAGGAAACGCGTTTATAAATTGGGACCCGTATACATCACCGGTTTTAACCGAGGTTGGCGGATGCGCTAAATATGAAGACCTTGTAATCGGTACAACCCTGGAAGAAGAGTTTAATCCGGTAACAAGGGTAACCGATTACGTGGTAATCGAGCACAAGCCTGAATATCACCCGCAGATGTTAATCTTGGACGATAAGGAAGAAGTTCTCGGAATTTATCCGATTCCGATTGGCGCGCATATTCTGGTTAAAGACAGCCAAAAGATCAAGGCAGGGGATTTATTGGCAAAAATCCCGCGCCTGGCAGGTAAAACACGTGATATTACCGGTGGTTTGCCGCGTGTAGCCGAATTATTCGAAGCGCGCCGGCCAAAAAGCCCTGCAGTTATAAGCGAAATCGACGGATTTGTCGAATTCGGCGAAGTAAAGAAAGGGCAGCGTGTAATTATTGTGCGTTCATCTACCGGAATGCAACGGGAGTATGTTATTCCTCACGGCAAGCATCCCAATGTCTATAAGGGCGACCGCGTAATTGCCGGGCAGCAGCTTACTGACGGACCCGTAGTTTTGCAAGATATATTGCGAGTATGCGGGGATAAGGCGCTGCAGGAATATTTAGTCAATGAGGTCCAGGAAGTTTATCGGCTTCAGGGCGTGGAAATCAATGATAAGCATATAGAGTTAATTATTCGCCAGATGTTAAAAAAGGTTCGCATTGAAGAACCCGGCAATACGGATTTCTTGATTGGCGATTATATAGATAAATGGAGATTTAAGTCGGAAAATGCACGCGTAATAAAGAAAAATGGTAAACCCGCCTCAGCTACGCCGCAATTACAGGGTATCACCAAGGCATCATTGAACACCGAAAGTTTTATCTCGGCGGCAAGCTTTCAAGAAACAACGCGTGTTTTATCAGACGCAGCTGCCTCAGGCAAAAGAGACGGATTATACGGATTAAAGGAAAGCGTAATTGTTGGACGCTTAATTCCTGCCGGCACCGGGTTTTCAAAGCACAGGGAAATTGAAATATTAAAGGAAACAGATAAATAACCGATCCCAGGGCAGGGTATATGCCCTGGGGCAAAGATAAAATGCCGACGATATCTCAGTTAATTAGATCAGGAAGAGTAGCTAAGAGCAAAAAGTCAAAATCACCGGCTTTGAAATCATGCCCGCAGAGGCGTGGGGTTTGTATTCAGGTGAGGACAATGACGCCCAAAAAACCTAATTCTGCATTGCGTAAGATTGCCCGTGTCCGTTTAACTACCGGTATTGAGGTTACCGCGTATATTCCGGGTGAGGGGCATAACCTGCAGGAGCATTCGATAGTTCTGGTCAGGGGTGGGCGTGTTAAGGATTTACCAGGGGTACGTTATCATATTGTGCGCGGAACCTTAGATACTGTCGGGGTTGCGCAGAGAAAAAAATCGCGCTCTAAATACGGGGCAAAGCGGCCAAAATAAGGAAACAAAAAATGAGAAGGCGTAAAGCACAAAATCGGGAAACAATGCCGGACCCGAAATTCAACAGTAAAATCGTAAGCAAATTCATAAACATGGTAATGCTTTGCGGCGAAAAAACTGTTGCCGAAAAAATCGTTTACGGCGCATTCGATATTATGAAGCAAAAGACAAACGAGGTAGATGTTTTAAAGGTTTTTCATAAGGCCCTTGATAATACCCGGCCGCACCTGGAAGTGAAATCGCGAAGAATCGGCGGTGCAACCTATCAGGTTCCCATTGAGGTCAATAAAGCAAGGGGGGTGTCCCTGGCTTTACGCTGGATTAGGGATTTTGCGAGGACAAAAAAAGGCAGGCCAATGAAAGAAAAGTTGGCCGACGAATTACTCACTGCTTATAAGGGCGAGGGTTCGGCAATCAAAAAACGAGACGACCTTCATAAGATGGCAGAGGCAAACCGTGCTTTTGCGCATTTTCGCTGGTAAGCACACAAGATGGGAAAATTAGAAAATATACGCAATATTGGGTTTATCGCACATATCGACGCCGGTAAAACTACGACTACCGAACGAATACTTTATTTTACCGGAAGGTCTTATAAAATCGGCGAAGTTGATACGGGCACGGCTACAATGGATTGGATGGTTCAAGAGCAGGAGCGGGGAATTACCATAACCGCAGCAGCAACAAGCTGTACCTGGAATGATACTCAGATTAATATCATTGATACCCCCGGGCACGTTGATTTTATGGTTGAGGTTGAGCGGTCGTTAAAGGTTTTAGACGGTGCAGTGCTAATTTTTTGCGCAGTCGGCGGGGTAGAGCCGCAGTCAGAAACGGTTTGGCGTCAAGCCGACCGTTATAATGTTGCGCGGATTGCATATATTAATAAGATTGATCGCACCGGGGCAGATTTTTTTACCGCCCTAAAACAAATGCATACCCGCTTGGGTGCTAATGCCGCTGCAATACAGATTCCGTACGGACTCGAAGATAGTTTTAAGGGATTAATTGATTTAATTGAACAACAATTAATTCTTTATCGTGACGACTCCGATAAAGAGTTTGATATTGTACCGATACCCGAGGAATATGCAGCTCAGGTAAAAAAGTATCGTGAGATTCTTATTGAGCGCTTAGCTGAAAACGACGAGCATTTGATGGAAAAATTTGTCCATGGAGACCCGATTGCAGTTAAAGACATCAAGGCAGCAATTCGCCGCACAGTTTTGGCAAATCGATTTATACCCGTTCTCTGCGGAACCTCCTTGAGGAACAAGGGCCTGCCGCCGCTTTTAGACGCAATTTGCGATTATTTGCCTGCGCCGTGTGATCTTCCGGCAATAAAAGGTATTGAACCAAATTCCGGGGATTATGAAGAAAGAACAATTGCTTATGATGCGCCTTTTTGCGGGCTTTGCTTTAAAATCATGTCTGATTCATATGTCGGGCGGCTTAATTTTGTGCGTGTTTATTCCGGGCGTCTTTCAACCGGGTCTTATGTGTATAATGCAACCCAAAAAACCGAAGAACGCGTTACAAAATTGGTGCGTATGCATGCAAACCGCCAGGAGGTCATTGATTCTATTCAGGCAGGCGATATTGCAGCGATTATCGGCCTAAAGGAAACCAAAACCGGTGATACCCTTTGCGATAAAGATACGCCGATTATTATTGAGAGGATTAAATTTCCCGAGCCGGTTATTTCGATGAGTATCGAGCCAAAGGGCAAGGAGGATCAGACTAAACTGGGTTTAGCTTTAAGGAAGCTCGGGGATGAGGATCCGACATTTTTAACCCGTTACAATTCTGATACCGGCCAAACCATAATCTCCGGCATGGGGCAGCTGCATTTAGAGATCGCCGTAGATAGAATCATGCGTGAATTTAATATTGGCGCAAAGATTGGGCAGCCTCAGGTAGCGTATCGCGAAACAATTACCCGAAAGGTTGTTTCAACCGGAAAGTTTATTCGACAGAGCGGCGGCCATGGGCAATATGGCCACGTGTTGATTCGCATGGAACCTCAAGAAGCCCCGGGTACGGGAATAACCTTTCAGAGCAAGATAAAGAGCGGCGCTATACCTTCTGAATTTATTCCGGTAATAGAAGATGGCATAAGGCTTGCCGCAAAAAGCGGGAATTTATCCGGTTATCCGGTTACTGATGTTGCGGTTACGCTGTTGGATGGCTCATACCATGAAGTTGATTCTTCGGAATTAGCTTTTCAAATGGCAGCGACAATAGCTTTTAATGACGGATTAAAAAAAGCCTCTCCGATACTCTTAGAGCCGATAATGGATTTGGAAATTGTTATGCCGGAAGAGTATATGGGCCAGATTTTAGGGGATTTAAGTGGCCGCAGGGCCAAGGTTTCGACTTTGCATCAACGAAAGCAACTGCGAATTATTTGTGCGCTTGTTCCGTTGGCGGAAATATTTAACTATGCGACAACCTTAAGATCCTTAACGCAAGGTCGAGCTTCTTATACAATGGAGCCCTCGCATTATGCTGAGGTGCCTTCAAATATAGCGGAGAAGATTGTTGGTTTGCCTGCAAGTGTCCCAGCAGGTAGGTCGGGATAGCTATGCCATCACCTGCCGCAGAAAAAGAATTTGAGGTATATTCGATGATTAAAATCGGCGGGTTGGCAAAAAAAAGGAGATAAAAATGGCTAAAGAAAAGTTTGTTCGGACAAAACCACATTTAAATATTGGAACGATTGGCCACGTTGATCATGGAAAGACAACCTTAACTTCAGCAATCACCACGGTTCTTCATAAAAAAGGCCTTGCCGAATTAAGGACTTTTGACTCAATAGATAATGCCCCCGAGGAAAAGGAGAGGGGGGTAACAATCAATATTTCCCATGTTGAATATCAGACCGATGCGCGTCATTACGCACATATTGATTGTCCAGGGCATGCTGATTACATTAAAAACATGATCACAGGCGCTGCGCAGATGGATGGGGCAATATTAGTTGTATCAGCCGCAGACGGCCCAATGCCTCAAACGCGCGAACACATACTTTTAGCGCGCCAGGTAAATGTTCCTTCGATCATTGTTTTTCTTAATAAGAACGATATGGTTACGGATCCGGAATTAGTTGATTTAGTAGAAATGGAAGTTCGTGACTTGCTCAATAAGTATGAATTCCCTGGCGATAAAACCCCGATTATCCGGGGGAGCGCCTTAAAGGCAATGGAGTGTGGTTGCGCTAAAGACGACTGTCCAAGCTGCAAACCGATTACCGATTTGATGAAGGCAGCTGATGAGTTTATTTATTTGCCAAAAAGGGATATGGATAAACCATTCCTTATGGCAATCGAGGATGTTTTCACCATCGAAGGCCGCGGGACCGTCGGTACCGGCAGGGTTGAGCGTGGAAAAATTCAGATTAACCAGGATGTTGAAATCGTTGGCTTGAATCCAGAGCCGCTTAAAACCGTTATTACCGGTATTGAAATGTTTCGAAAGCTTCTTGATGAAGCGCAGGCCGGTGATAATGTCGGATTGCTATTAAGGGGTATTGATAAGAAGGCGCTGCAGCGCGGTATGGTTGTGGCAGCGATAAAATCAATTACCCCGCATACCAAATTTAAGGCGCAGGTATATGTTTTATCCAAAGAAGAAGGGGGAAGGCACACGCCTTTCTTTAGCGGCTACCGCCCACAGTTTTATTTCCGGACAACCGATGTTACCGGTTCGGCAAAGCTGCCTCAGGGCACAGAGATGGTTATGCCCGGGGATAATGCAAACCTGGAAATCGAACTGATTATGCCGGTTGCATTAGAAAAGGAATCACGTTTTGCAATTCGTGAAGGCGGACGCACAGTTGGAGCAGGGGTAGTTTCTGAAATTGTAGAATAAAGAGTAAAGCTTCTATAACAACCGATGAAATAATGAAGGAAAAAATTCGACTCAGGCTTAAAGCTTATGATCCGCGTCTTTTAGACCAGACAGTAGGCGAGATCGTGCAAACCGTAAAGCGGACCGGGGCAGTATTGCACGGCCCGATACCTTTGCCGACAAAGCGGGAAATCTATACCGTTTTGCGTTCACCGGTTATTGATAAAAAATCCCGTGAACAATTCGCTTTGTCGATACACAAAAGAATGCTGGAAATCTTTGAGCCGACTGCAAAAACTGTTGATGCCCTGCGGAAGTTAAATTTACCTGCAGGCGTAGATGTAGAAATAAAGTAGCAATCGTAAACAGGCACACAAGTAAGCGAGAGATTGGGGAGTTGTTAAGATGAATGTTTTATTCGGAAAAAAAATTGGGATGACGCATATCTTTACCGAAGAGGGCAAGCGGTGCCCGGTTACGGTTATTGAATCTGATTCCCTAAAGGACGAAAAGATTGCTGATGAATTTAAGGCGGGTGTTTTTGTGGACGTCAGCGGTATTTCTAAAGGTAAGGGTTTTCAGGGGGGCATGAAACGTTGGAATTGGAGCGGTGGCCCGGGAGGCCACGGATCAATGTCACACCGCCGCGTTGGCTCAATCGGGGCAAGCGCTTCCCCGAGCCGGGTTTTAAAGGGTAAACATATGCCCGGCCATATGGGTAACCACAAAATGACGGTTCAAAATCTGCGTGTAATAAAGCTGGATCCGGAAAATAATTTATTAGTAATTAGCGGGGCAGTTCCGGGTTACCGAAGCCGCAAACTGATTATTAGAAAAGCAAAGAAAAAGACTCAAGCAGTAAGCAAAGGATAACATGTATAAAATACCGGTATACAATCAACAAGGTAAGCAATTGCGAGAAATAGAACTTGACCCGACTGTTTTTGACGGCAAGGTTAGCCAGGGCGCCCTCTATCAGGCAGTTTTGATGTATAGGGCTAATCATCGAATGGGGCTGGCTTCCACTAAGACGCGCGGCGAGGTTTCCGGCGGGGGTATTAAACCTTGGCGTCAGAAAGGAACCGGCAGGGCCCGCGTAGGCTCAATACGTTCACCATTATGGCGCAAGGGCGGGGTTGTCTTTGGTCCGCACCCGCGCGATTATAATCAGAAGCTGCCCAAAAAGATTAAGATTAATGCCCTAAAATCAAGCATCAATGCGAAATTAGGCGAAAATAATGTATGTATCGTCGATGATTTGAAGATTGATACCCCGAAAACAAAAGAAGCAATTAAAGTGCTAAGCGCGCTTAAATTAGGCACCAAATCCATACTATTGATGCTCGAGCAAATAAATAAAGATTTAAAGTTAAGTTTTCAAAACATTCATTTTTTGGATATCGCGAAGGCCTCTGATACGAATGCCTACGATATTCTAAAAACACAAAAATTAGTTATTACCTTGGGTGCGCTTGAGGTTTTGATCAAGCGTTTAAGAGCTCAGGCAAAATAAGTAGGCCATGAAATCATCTTATCAAATAATCAAGGCATTGTTAAGAACCGAAAAATCAACCCTGCAGGAACCCGGGCAGAAATATCTTTTTTTGGTTGATAAATATGCAAATAAAATAGAAATCAAGCGAGCGGTTCGCGAAATTTATAAAGTCGGGGTTATAAAAGTTAATACACTTATTGCACCGGGTAAATTACGGCGAATACGTTATCAGCTCGGACGAACACCCGATTACAAGAAGGCGGTTGTGACAATTACTGAAGGGCAAAAAATCCAGGAAACTTAAGGGCAATTATTCAAAAATTAAACTATGGGAATAAAAAAATATCGACCAACAACCCCATCATTAAGATGGACAAGGCTTTCGGATTTTGCGGAAATCACCAAGAGTAATCCCGAGAAGTCATTGTTAAGGCCGCTTAAGAGAACCGGAGGCAGAAATGCTACCGGCCGTTTAACCGTTCGGCATCGCGGCGGTGGGCATAAGCGCTTATACCGAATCATCGATTTTCGGCGGAATAAATTTGATCTACCGGGAAAGATTACTGCGATTGAGTATGACCCCAATCGCTCTGCGCGAATTGCGCTTATTGAATATCCCGATAAAACAAAGAGTTATATCGTGGCGCCTTTGGGCATTAAGGTTGGCGACGAAATAATCGCATCAAAAAAATCCGATACCGAGATAAAGATCGGCAATTCTATTCCGTTAAAATACATACCGCAGGGTATTTTTATACATAATATTGAATTAAACCTAGGCAGGGGCGGACAAATTGTACGCAGCGCCGGAACTTATGCGCAAATCCTGGCTCGCAAAGAACGATCCATTCATGTAAAATTACCGTCCGGTGAAGTTAGGTTGATTAATCCCGAGTGTTCGGCAACTATCGGACAGATTGGTAATGTGGAACATGAGGAACAGTCGTTTGGTAAGGCCGGGCGCTTGCGTTGGATGGGGTTTAGGCCGACTGTAAGGGGTTTGGCAATGAATCCGGTTGATCATCCCCATGGCGGCGGAGAAGGCAAAAAAGCACAAGGTAATCCTCATCCGGTTTCAAAGTGGGGCATGCCGACAAAGGGTTATAAAACCCGAAAGAAACAAAAGTATTCAGATAAGTTTATTATAAAAAAGCGTAAAGCAAATAGAAGGTGATACTATGCCGCGGTCAGTAAAAAAGGGTCCGTTTGTTGATGAAAAACTACAACACAAAATCGAAAAAGCACGCCGCCTTGGTACGCGCCAAGCAATAAAGACATGGTCAAGGCGCTCAACGATTACCCCGGAGTTTGTCGGGTTTACCTTTGCGGTTCATGATGGGCATAAGCACGCCCCGGTTTTTATTACCGAAAATATGGTCGGGCATAAATTAGGGGAATTTGCCCCAACCCGGAAGTTCAAAAAGCACAGCGGTGTAAAAGCAAAGAAAGCGGTGGATAAGACTTAAGGCATCAAATAAAATCATGATTGTAAAAGCACAGGGAAGATTTTTACGGATATCCCCAACCAAGGTAAGGCGGGTTATAGCTTTGTTGCGCGGTGAAGGCGTTGTAGTCGCGCAGGCAATTCTGAGGAATTCAAATAACCGGCCTCGGGATTATTTGAAGCGTATTTTGGATTCAGCAGTTGCAAATGCCAAGGTCAAGGGGTTCACTGCCGAACAACTCTATGTATCTAAGATTATTTGTAATCAGGGGCCAGCCTGGAAGCGATTTAAGGCTGCCGCCTTTGGCCGGGCAGCACCAATTAAGCGAAGAACATCGCATATTAAAATCGAACTGGATTTAAAATAAGCAGTAGTTTTTAAAAATGTATTTTTTCATAGATTCACACAGATTTTTTAATGATGAACACAGATTTTCGCATCGACAACAGTGTGTATCTTTTTTTTATCTGGTGTATCCGATTAGGATACCACGAGTTGCATTATTAAAAGGACCAAAAAAGGGCTTAATTGTAACACAGTACAGATAGATTAACCTTTAACCTAAACGAAAAATGGGACAAAAAGTTCATCCTTTAATTCAAAGAATCGGAATTATCGAAGATTGGCGCAGTCAATGGTTTGTTTCGGGGAAAGATTACCCGAAATGCATTTACGAGGACTACAATATCCGTAAATTCGTCAAGCAACGTTTAAAAATCGCAGCCGTAAGCAGGGTACTTATCGAGCGTGTATCAGATCGTATAAAGATAAAAATATTGACTGCACGTCCTGGCATGATTATTGGACGGCATGGGCAGGATATTGAGCGTTTAAGGGAAGATTTAAACAGCCTGGTGAAGCGCGAAGTATCGATTGATATCGAGGAAGTAAAACAGCCTTCGCAAGATGCGCAATTGGTTGCTCAGAATATCGCATTTCAGCTAGAAAAGCGCATTGCCTTTCGCCGTGTGATTAAAAGGGCTATTGATCAAGCAATGATGAATACCAACTATGGCATAAGAATTTCCGTTTCCGGCCGGTTGAACGGGGCGGAAATGTCGCGCCGCGAAACTTATAAAAAAGGCAAGGTGCCGCTACAGACCCTGCGTGCGAGAATTGATTACGGGTTCGCCGAAGCTTTCACGTCCTATGGGGTAATCGGTGTTAAGGTTTGGATTTATAAAGGCCATGTTTTTCTGAAGCGCCGTAAGGACGGGGTGGTTCCTCAAAGTAATTCTGCGGCATTACCGGAGGCTACAAAATAATGGTTCTAATGCCCAAGCGAGTAAAATATCGAAAATCGCAGCGTGGGAAAATGAGAGGCCTGGCTACACGCGGTTCATCGGTAAATTTTGGGGAATTCGGCCTAAAGGCATTGGAAAATTGCTGGTTGAAGAATAATCAGATTGAAGCTGTGCGCGTGCTTTTAACCCGGCAATTGCGCCGGGGTGGTAAACTATGGATAAGGGTTTTTCCCGATAAGTCGGTTACAAAAAAACCCGCAGAGGTCCGCCAGGGTAAAGGAAAGGGAGAGCTCTCTCATTGGGTTTGCGTGGTAAAGCGGGGTAGGGTTTTATTTGAATTAAGCAGTGTGCCTGAGGAATTCGCCCGTTCTTGTTTCAGGTTAGCTGCATATAAGCTGCCGATTAGGACAAAATTTGTCGTTCGGCATAAAAAATAATGCTAAAGCCTAAAGATTTACGTAACTTATCAAAGGAAGAATTAAAAAGCAAGCAAGATTCGCTATACCAGGAACTCCATAAGCTCAATCAGCAGCGTTATTCCGGCCGAGTTGAAAAACCGCACTTATTTAGTTTAGTAAAGAAGGATCTTGCGCGCATAAAGACAGTTTTAAATGGAAAGGATAAGGGGATTTAGTTAAGCCCAAGGATTAACACGATGAGTACAAAAAAGACAACGCGAAAGATTCAAACAGGCTGGGTTATCAGTGATAAGATGGAAAAAACAATCGTGGTCAGGGTGATGCATCAGCTAAAGCATCCGCGCTATAAAAAAATTATTAAGCGCTATAATAAGTTTAAGGTGCACGACGAAGGCAACAAGGCCAAGATAGGTAACTTTGTAAAAATTGAAGAAACAAGGCCGCTCTCTAAAGAGAAGTGCTGGCGTTTGCTGGAAATTTTAAAACAAACGGCTTAAGGCCTAAATAATCCAACAAATGATTTCATTACGTTCAATTCTTACCGTAGCCGACAATACCGGCGCAAAGCGCGCATCATTTATCGGCGTTCTGGGCAAAAAGAATGCGCAATTCGGTGGAATAGGAGACATTATTAAGGTTAATATTAAAGAAGCTTCGTTTGATGCGGTTGTTAAAAAGGGAGAGGTTGCCCGGGCGGTTATTGTCAGGACCAAAGCACCGATAATCAGGCCCGATGGTTCAATTTTGAGATTTGACCGCAATGCGATTGTTTTTATTGATGATCAATTAAACCCGCGCGGAACACGCGTTTTTGGGCCGGTTGCGCGAGAGCTGCGCGAAAAACAATTTACCAAAATCATATCTTTAGCGCCGGATGTACTTTAAGGCGAAAGATAATCTTGCGGGCTAAAGAGGGTAGCGATCAATAAAATGCTTAGAATTAAACGCAATGACACAGTTAAGGTAATTTCCGGTAAGGATAAAGGCAAGAAGGGCAAGATATTGCATTTATTTCCCGGCAACAAATCGGTGATTGTTGAGGGTATAAATTTAGTCAAAAAGCATAGGCGTAAAACACAGCAAGACCAGCAAGGTGGCATTGCCGAGATTCCTTCACCGATATCCACGTCTAACTTAATGCTGGTTTGCAAAAGTTGCAACCAAAAAACGCGTGTGAAATTTATAATTTCGGCTGATAGGGCGAAGTCGCGTTTATGTAAAAAGTGCCTTGCCCCGGCATAAAATCTAATTAAACAAAAATGATACCACGATTACTTGAAAAATACCGTAACGAAATTGTACCCCAGATGCAGGAGGACTTTGAGTGCAAGAATCGCCATGCCCTTCCTTATTTGACGAAAATCGTCGTAAATATGGGCGTAGGTGAAGCACTTACGGATATAAAAATTTTGGATAAATGCGCCGAAGAACTGGCTCTAATTACCGGCCAAAAGCCGATTATCCGGTGTTCACGAAAGGCAATTTCTAATTTTAAGCTTAGAAAGGGGCAGCCGGTGGGCTGTAAGGTTACCTTAAGAAAGACAAAAATGTACGAATTTTTGGATCGCTTGATTAATATTGTCTTACCGAGAATTCGTGACTTTAGGGGTTTGTCGCTTGATTCCTTTGATCAGGGCGGAAACTATACCTTTGCAATCGTAGAGCAGCTGATATTCCCGGAAATCGATTATGATAAAATGACACGAACTCAGGGGATGGATATAACCTTTGTGATCAAGAATGCTAAATCAAAAGAGCAGGCGCGGCATTTTTTAAAATTATTCGGGGTACCCTTTTCCCATAAAGAGTAACCGCAAATTTCTAAGGTTTATAAAATATGGCGAAAAAATCACAAATCGCACGCTGGAAACGAACTCCCAAGTTTTCGACACGAAAATATAATCGTTGCCGGATATGTGGTAGATCCGGAGGTTATTTGCGAAGATTCGAACTTTGCCGAATCTGTTTTAGGGAATTGGTTTGGCAGGGCTTGATACCGGGAGTAAAAAAAATAAGCTGGTAACCAAAGAAAACAGAAACCAAAGCACAGAAACCAGAGTTAAATATTTTTGTAATCTGTTCTCTGTAATCTGGTTACCCCTGAACGAACACATGGAAGTGAGGGACGAATGTCAAGAACCGATTTAATTTCCGATGCATTTGCAATTATTCATAATGCCGCTCGCGTAAAGAAACAAGTCGCGAATGTGCCTGCATCATCAACGATTAAGGCAATAGCCCAGATTTTAAAAAACGAGGGCTATATTGATAATTACAAATTTATCGAGGATAAAAAACAGGGTATTGTGCGCTTTTATCTAAAATACACCGGCGGAAAATCCGCAATAATCGGGTTGAAGCGAATATCAAAGCCGGGATTACGTACCTATGTTAAGAGAGACGAAATTCCGCTTGTTTTAAACGGAATGGGCATCGCCCTTATTTCGACTTCACAAGGCATTCTTACGGGCAGGGCATCAAAAGAAAAGATGGTTGGCGGAGAAGTAATTGGTTATATCTGGTAAGGCAATAAATTTAACCCTTAATCAATAACAAAAATGTCAAGATTAGCTAAAAAAACAATAACAATACCAACCGGCGTTAAGGTAGAGTTTAATAAAGACGGTTTGATTGTCGATGGGCCCAAAGGCAAACTTAGTCAATCCTTTTCTTCTAATATTGAGATTGTAGTTAAAGATGGCATTATTAGAATCCTGGGTGATTTTAATAAGCAGGCAGTCAAAGCGCAGGCCGGGCTTAGCTTTGCTTTAATCAGCAATATGATAAAAGGGGTTATCGAAGGTTACTCTAAGCAATTGGAGATTGTCGGCGTAGGGTATCGGGCACAGATGCAGGGAAAAAATCTCAGTATGCAATTGGGATTTTCGCATCCTGTAGTTTTTCCTGTTCCGGAAGGAATTAAAATTGAAGCCCCGAAACCAACGCAGCTTTTGGTGCAGGGAATTGATAAGCAAAAGGTAGGTGATGTTGCGGCGAAAATCCGGGCAATATATCCTCCGGAGCCCTATAAGGGCAAGGGGATTCGTTATGTAGGCGAGCATGTCCGCAGAAAACTCGGCAAGGCCGCCGCGACTAAATAATTACGGTTTAGGCAGATAAACTTATAATGTTTAAGCAAAGAGAGAAAACACGCAAGGTTAGGCATAAACGAATTCGCAAACGGCTAAGGTCGAATGCCGAATCGATGCGCTTGTGCGTACGGCGCAGTTTAAAGAACCTTTATATCCAGGTTATTGACGATTCGCAGTCAAAAACATTATTTTCATTTTCTACCCGCACTAAAGAAGTTTATGATCGGGCTCCTTACGGGGGCAATGTTGCCGCAGCAGAGGTTCTAGGCGAAATCGCCGCAGAAAAACTTAAACAAAAAGGAATCGCCACGATAATCTTTGACCGGGGCGGTTATCTTTTTCATGGGCGTATAAAGGCATTGGCAGACAGTTTACGAAAGGGAGGTATACGTTTTTAACCTATAATAAGATATGACTAATATAATAAAAGGTAAACCAAAAACAGCAGGGTTCAAAAATCCAGACGCGCAGCCTGAGTTCATTGAAAAGATTGTTTGCATAAACCGCGTATCCAAGGTAACTAAAGGCAACAAACGGCTTTCATTTTCCGCATTAGTGGTGATTGGTAATGGAAAGGGAAGGGCGGGTTTTGCTTTAGGTAAAGCCCGCGAGGTAGCCGAAGCAATACGCAAGGGCTTAAGTAAAGCCAAAAAGGCGCAAATTGATATTCCGGTTGCCGGCACGAGCATTCCTCATATGATAATCGGAAAATTTGGTGCAGCGCGCGTATTGTTAAAACCTGCTTCAATAGGGACCGGCATTATTGCCGCTGGGCCGGTAAGGGCAGTTTGTGAAGCAGTCGGCATTAAGGATATATTAACCAAATGCCTGCGGTCCAATAATCCGATTAATGTTGTTACGGCAACCTTAAAGGGGTTACAAAATTTAAAACACTAAGCCTTGAATCGGTTTAGCACGAATAAGGAATGACAAATGATTGGTTTGCATAATCTAAAAGCGCCCAAAGGCGCACACAAACGAAGAAAGATTCTTGGCCGTGGACCGGGTAGCGGCCACGGTAAAACTTCGACGCGGGGCCATAAAGGGCAGACATCCCGTGCGGGACGCGACTTTTACCCGGGATTCGAGGGCTATCAAAACCCTTTAATCAGAAAAATCCCCAAGCGCGGATTTACCAGCCGTCAATTGGTGCGAAACCAAATAATTACCCTTAGCGATTTAGATAAGGTTAAAGAAGATTCGATTACGCCGGAAGTTCTTCGTAAGAGCGGTTTGGTAAAAAGCAAGGATAATCCGATTAAATTATTAAGCGGCGGTTCAATTAATCGGCCGGTAAAAATAAAGGCTATTCTTTTTTCAAAAAGCGCAAAGGCAAAAATTGAACAAGCAGGAGGAACATGCTCGCTGCAATAGCCAATACCTTTAAAATCCCTGATTTAAAACGGCGCATCTTGATTACCACCGGTTTGCTGATTGTTTACCGCATCGGATGCTATGTTTCAACGCCGGGAATTAACGGGATGGCTTTATCACAGTTTTTTCAGCAAATTGCCAAAACAGCCGGCGGGAACCTGTTAGGTATTGTTAATATGTTTGCCGGGGGCGCAATGGAGCGGTTAACCATTTTTGCCCTGGGGATAATGCCTTACATATCCAGCTCAATTATTTTACAGCTGCTTACCGCGGTAATACCGGCATTGGAAAAGTTATCAAAAGAGGGGCGTGCCGGATATGAAAAGATTAATCAATATACACGTTACGGAACAGTTATGCTTGCCCTGATTCAGTCTTTCTTTATCGCGATGTGGCTTGAAAACCCGGCGCGTTTTCAAGGATTAATGATTGTCGCAAATCCCGGATGGGGATTTCGCATCCTTACCGTAATCACCCTAACCGCAGGGACGATTTTTATTATGTGGTTAGGCGAGCAAATTCAGGAAAGAGGCATTGGCAACGGAATATCCTTGATTATTACGATGGGGATTATTTCCCGAGCACCGGCAGCGGGATATCAGCTATTGTCATCATTAAAAATGGGGCAAATTCAGCCTTTCACCTTGTTGGTTATGGCTGTTTTTTTTGTTGGCGTAGTTTTAGCGGTTACCTTTATAACTCAAGGCCAGCGTAAGATTCCAGTTCAGTATGCGCGTAGAATTGTCGGAAGAAAAATTTACGGTGGCCAAAGCACCTATATGCCGCTTAAGGTGGACACGGCCGGGGTGATTGCAATTATTTTCGCGCAATCGATTATTCTTTTTCCGGGAACGATTAGTTCGTTTATCCCGAATCCGGCTTTTCAGCGCTTTGCGCAATTATTGGCCCGCGGACACCTTCTTTATACGGTTGTTTACGCGCTCTTAATTGTTTTTTTCTGTTATTTCTATACCGCGATTGTTTTTAATCCTGTGGAGTTGTCTCAGAATTTAAAAAAATACGGCGGGTTTATTCCCGGGGTCAGACCCGGCGCATCAACTACGGAATATCTCGAATATGTCATGACGCGGATCACCTTGGCAGGCGCCTTATTTATTGCCTTTATTGCCATATTTCCGGATTTTATTATGGCCTGGCTTAAGATACCTTTTTTGGTTGCATCGTTTTTTGGCGGGACCGCGATATTAATTGTTGTCGGCGTAATGTTGGATACAATTAAACAACTTGAGTCTCATCTTCTTATGCATCATTATGAAGGTTTTATTAAAGCAGGAAGAATAAAGGGAAGACGATAAGGATTCTAGAAAAAATTATCGATATGCGATTGATTTTATTTGGCGCCCCGGGCGTAGGAAAAGGAACACAAGCAACCAGCCTTGCAAAGGAATTAGGCATAGTACATATTTCCTGCGGTAATCTTTTGCGGGAAGCAGTAAAAAGCGATTCGGCATTAGGGGGCAAGGCAAAGGGATTCATGAAAAAAGGAGAATTGGTCCCCGATGATTTAGTAAGTCAGTTGATATTTTACCGAATTGGCCAGGATGATACAAAAAAGGGATTTATTCTTGACGGTTATCCGCGAAATATAAAACAAGCGGTTGAATTAGATCAATTCCTGATTAAGGATCAGCAAAAAATCGACAAGGTTATCTATCTTGAGGCATGCCAGGAAACAATCATGCAGCGCCTTATCGGAAGACGGCTATGCAGCAACTGTCAGGCGAACTTCCACATAAAAAACATGCCTCCACAGAAAGATGGCATTTGTGATTATTGCGGAGACAAACTCTATCAGCGTCCGGACGATAAAGAGGAAACAATAAAAAACCGGCTTAAGGTTTATCATACAACGACGCTTTCCTTGCTGGATCAGTATCAAGGCCGGGTTTTGCGCATTAATGCCGACGGGGAAGCCGGTATTGTTCTTAAAGATATTCTCGTGCAAATAAACGCCAATTAACGTTAACCATGGTTGCTTTAAAATCGCCTCAAGAAATTGAAATAATGCGATTGGCGGGTCAAATCTTAAAGAGTATTTTTCAAAAAATAAAGGCTTATATTATTGCCGGCAGGACCACGGAAGAAATTGACCGCTATGCCGGAGAGCTTATTTCGGAGCACAAAGGCGCTACTGCGGCGTTTAAGGGATATAAAGGGTTTCCGGCAAATATGTGTATCTCAATTAATGAAGAGGTTGTTCACGGAATTCCTTCCGCTAAAAAAATTAAATCCGGGGATATTGTTAGTTCGGATATTGGAATTTGTTACCGGGGTTACTTTGCTGATTCAGCTTGTACCTTGCCGATAGGTCCGGTTAACCCGGCGGCAAAAAAATTGATTCGCGTGGCGCACGAATCGCTTTGGCAGGGTATAAAACAGGCCCGTCCGGGCAAATACTTAGGCGATATTTCTTACGCTATCCAACGCCATGCCGAATCCAGCGGATTTTCAATTGTCCGGCAGTTTGTTGGTCATGGCATTGGCAGGAATCTACAGGAAGAACCAGAGGTTCCTAATTTCGGCCGGCCGCATCAGGGGCTGCCCTTAATGCCCGGCATGGTTTTGGCAATTGAACCAATGGTTAACGCCGGAACATGGGAAGTAGAGGTTTTAGACGATAACTGGACAGTAGTTACTAAGGATAAACAACAATCAGCCCATTTTGAGCATACCGTGGCAATTACCGAGGCTGACCCGGAAGTTTTAACTTAGTTCACCGGCAAATAGCCGCAAGAGATGAAAGAAGAGTTAATTGAAGTAGACGGAAAGGTTACCGAAGCGTTGCCGAATGCAATGTTTCGAGTTGAGCTGGATAACGGCCACAAGGTGCTGGCGCATATTTCCGGGAAAATGCGAATGCATTTTATACGTATACTTCCGGGCGACAAGGTAAAATTACAATTATCGCCTTATGATTTAAACCGCGGCCGGATTACTTTCCGCTATAAATAAATCAGCTAAATACCTAATTCGAAATGAAAGTAAAATCTTCAGTAAAAAAAATTTGTGATCATTGTAAGATCGTGAGAAGAAAAAGGGTTGTGCGGGTGATCTGTATAAATCCCAAACATAAACAAAGACAAGGCTAGTTAGGGGGCTATGCCGTAAGTACAATTGACTACGGATAATGCTTGAAACGAGGTGAGGTAAAATGCCAAGAATTTTAGGTGTTGATATTCCGAAAGAAAAGCGGATTGAAATCGCATTAACCTATCTTTATGGTATTGGCCAGGTTAAGGCTAATGCTATCCTTGCCCAGGCGCAGATTGCACCCGGGACAAGGGCAAAGAACTTAACTGACGAGGAAGTTTCGCGTATAACCGTAACAATACAAAAAGGTAATTATCTTGTTGAAGGCGATCTGCGCCGCGACGTATCACAGAATATACGCCGCTTAATCGATATTTCTTCCTATCGGGGGATGCGCCATAAGCGAGGGCTTCCTGTAAGGGGGCAGCGCACCAAGACTAATGCCCGCACACGTAAAGGGCCTCGGCGGGGTAATGTTTCAGGGGTTAAGAAATAATAGAAATATGTAATTTAGGGGTAATTTTGAAAAAAAAGGCGAAACAAGGAGTTGGAAATGGTTAATACAGACAAGGCGAAGAAAAAAAAGATAATCCGGGGGGTGACTGCGGGTATTGCTCATATCCAGGCAACCTTTAATAATACAGTCATAACAATTACTGATCGGCAGGGGAATGCCCTTGCTTGTTCGTCTTCCGGCGCAGTGGGATTCAGCGGTTCAAAAAAATCCACACCTTTTGCTGCTCAAATTGCAGCTAAAGAGGCTGCCAAGAAAGCAAAAGAAATCGGCATACAGCAAATCGAGGTACGCGTTAAGGGGCCTGGATCAGGGCGCGAATCTGCAATTCGCGCAATACAGGCTGCGGGGTTGAATGTAACATCAATAAAGGATGTTACCCCGATTCCCCATAATGGCTGCCGTCCCAAAAAACAGAGAAGGGTTTAAGAAGGGTTTTATCGAGACGAGTAAAAACTGATAGGAGTTAAAGAGAATGGCCAGATATCGAAAAGCAGTCTGCCGGTTGTGCCGGCGCGAAAAGGAAAAATTATTTTTAAAAGGGGAGAAATGCGTAACTGAGAAGTGTACTTTAAGCCGCAGGGCTTATCCCCCTGGACAACACGGACAGGCGCGTCGCATCAAGCTGTCCAATTATGGGCTGCAGCTAAGAGAAAAACAAAAAGTAAAACGCATGTATGGTGTCCTTGAGAAGCAGTTTCGCCGCTACTTTCATATTGCGGCCAAATCCAAGGGCGTAACCGGAAAAACTCTTTTACAATTATTGGAGCGAAGGCTGGATAATGTAATACTGCGTTCCGGTTTTGGCCTTTCGCATGCTCAATCACGGCAGATTGTACGTCACAATTTTGTCTATGTTAATTCAAAGCGGGTTAATATTCCTTCGTTTTCGGTTAAAAACGGCGATGCAATCAATATAAAGACAACCGAACAATCTAAGAAATTTATTAATGCAAATATTGAGTTAACCAAAGACCGGGATGTGCCAGGATGGCTGGAAGTAGAAAAAAATAAGTTCGAAATAAAGGTTATGCGTTTGCCGGAAAAAGAAGATATCCAGCAACCGATTCAAGAACAACTTATTGTTGAGTTGTATTCAAAGTAAGTGCGACTTGTTCTTTCGAAGGTATTAGTAAGAGAAGGGGCCGGACTCGGAGTTTAAAATCACTATTGATCTTGTTTCACACTTTTAGGTTGCGGTTTTCGTAATCTAGCGTGCACATTGAAGGAGCGGGAAAAATGGGAATTAAATGGAAGGATTTTCAGCTACCCAAAAGGTTAGAATGTGAGGAAACAACATATACGAATCTCTATGGTAAATTTTTTGCTGCCCCGTTTGAGAAAGGATACGGGGTAACCCTGGGTAATTCCTTGAGAAGAATATTGCTTTCTTCGATCGAAGGAAGCGCGGTTACCTGGATAAAGGCCGATAGCGCGCAACATGAATTCTCAACCCTGCCCGGCGTAGTAGAGGATATACCCGAGATTATACTGAATATCAAAAACCTTGTTTTAGTTTCGCATTCAAAGATCCCCCGCAGTATATATATAAAAAAGCACACCAAAGGAAAAATTACCGCTGCTGATATCGTTGCCGATGAAACCGTTGAAGTAATCAATACCGATTTACATATCGCAACCTTAACTCAGAGCCGGGAATTCAATTTAGAGATGGAAGTAGCGCGCGGCCGCGGCTATGTTCCTGCAGAGTTTAACCGCAAGGAAAACCTTGCAATCGGCGTAATCCCGGTTGATTCGATTTTCGGCCCGGTAAAACTGGTTAATTTTACCGTCGAACCTACACGCGTAGGTCAACGGATGGATTACGAGAAATTGATCCTTGAAATTTCAACTAACGGCGGAATTACCCCGAAAGACGCACTCCTTTACGCTTCGAATATATTACAGCGGCACCTCGATATTTTTGTGAATTTCGGGCAGCTTCCGGAGGACGAAGAAGAAGACGTCGAGTTAACAAAAGAAGAAATCCAGTTGTATGAAAAATTAAAATTGCCTATTTCTGAACTTGAATTATCGGTAAGGTCATCCAATTGCCTGCGCGAGGCAGACATTAAAACAATTTCAGAATTAGTTACTAAAACTGAAGAACAGTTATTGAATTTTAAGAATTTTGGGAAAAAATCACTGTCAGAAATTAAAGAACTCTTAATCGGGATGAATTTAACCCTGGGCATAAAAATCGACCCGGAAAAACTTAAGCAAAACTCCTGATTAATTATATAGGATCACATAATTATTATTAACCAAATCTGCCAAGAAAATCGCGTCGCGATGACTTTACTGCGATTTTCGCAGTCCCCCC
>JBDRHJ010000024.1:0-3096 GCA_043816835.1 Candidatus Omnitrophota bacterium | reverse complement strand
ATGTTTAGTTTTATCAAAAAATCAATTCTAACGCGGAAACAAAATGCGATTAAGCGTTCTTATCCGGATGTTAATATAGCACTGCATCATGAGTTGCCTTTGCCTTCGATAAATAAGATGGTTGTGCTGGCGGCAATTGTTGATGCGGTGAATAAGCTTGAGCCGGAAATGAGAAATCTTTCTGACGCAGATTTACGCAAAAAGACCGAATGGTTCTCTGGGCAGATTATTAAAAAAAGCCAAGAGCATCAAGCAGAAATTAACCACTTAGAGGAACTTTTTTCTTCAGTGGCAATCCCGGAAGAAAAGGAAAAGGTAAAGCGAAAATTGAAGTCCGCGCGCAATAAAATATTTGCCGATGTGCTTATTGAAGCCTTTGCGGTAGTGCGCGAGGCAAGCCGTCGCACCATAGGTATGAGGCACTTTGACTCTCAGATTGCCGGCGGGGTTGTGCTTCATGAAGGCAGGATTGCCGAGATGGCAACCGGGGAAGGAAAAACCCTGGTGGCAACTTTGGCTGCCTATCTTAATGCCCTGCTTAGGCGGGGTGTCCACGTGATTACGGTAAATGACTATCTTGCCCGCAGGGATGCGGAATGGATGGGCCCGATATATGAGTTTTTGGGATTAAGCGTAGGATTTATTCAACATGATATGGATGATCAGGCAAGAAGGCGCGCCTACGCTTGCGATATAACCTACGGCACCAATAATGAGTTTGGTTTTGATTATTTGCGCGATAATATGAAGTATTCCCAGGAAGATTTGGTGCAGCGGTCATTTTATTATGCGATTCTCGATGAGGTTGATTCAATACTTGTCGATGAAGCGCGCACCCCCTTGATTATTTCCGGCCCGGCAGAAGAATCTACCGATAAATATTATATCGTTGATAAAATTGTTCCCCGTTTAAAGGGAAGGATAATCCTTGAGCAGGATGAAATTACCGCAAAATATAAAGGCGAAGATTTATCCCGCGGCTATGATTATATTGTTGATGAAAAAACACATGCCGCTTACCTTACCGAACAAGGCGAAACAAGGGCTTGCGAGCTTTTAGGGATAGACAATCTGCATAGTATTGAGACTATGGATTGGCAGCATCATATTATTCAGGCTTTACGCGCCCACGGCCCAAATTTTAAGCGCGATGTGGATTATGTTATTAAAGACGGACAAGTCATTATCGTTGATGAATTTACCGGGAGGCTTATGCCCGGCAGGCGCTGGTCAGATGGTTTGCATCAGGCAGTTGAGGCAAAAGAGGGATTAAAGATTGAACGGGAAAATCAGACCCTGGCAACAATTACCTTTCAGAATTATTTTCGCATGTATGAGAAATTATCCGGGATGACCGGAACTGCCTTTTCTGAAGCCTCGGAATTTGAGGCAATTTATCAGCTGGATGTTGTAGTTGTTCCTACTAACCGCCCGCTTATCCGCACAAATTACCCCGATTGTATTTATAAGACAGAGAAGGAAAAATTTAATGCAATAGTAGAAGAAATCAGCCGGTTGTATAACCAGGGTCAACCAGTGTTGGTGGGGACTATTTCGATTGAGAGGTCTGAATATCTCTCTGAACTGCTTAAGCGGCGAGGGGTTTCACATCAGGTTCTTAATGCCAAGCACCATGAGCAGGAGGCTTTTATTGTTGCCCAGGCAGGGCATTATAAAGGGGTAACCATTGCGACAAATATGGCAGGCCGGGGCACAGATATTATCCTGGGGGGTAATCCGGAACATATGGCTAAGAATTTGCTTAAAGGCAAGGAAATATCCCTTGAGGCAGCAGACTATGACCAGGAATACAAAAATACTTTAAGCAGATTAAGGCAGGAATCAGAGAAAGAACATCTAAAGGTAATTGAATTAGGGGGGCTGCATGTCTTGGGCACAGAGCGCCATGAGGCGCGCCGCATTGATAATCAGCTGCGCGGGCGTTCAGGCAGGCAGGGAGACCCCGGCTCTTCGCGTTTCTATGTTTCTTTACAGGATGATTTAATGCGGCTGTTTGGTTCCGGGCGCTTAATCGGCATTATGGATAAACTCGGGCTGGAAGACGGCCAGGTAATCGAACACCCCTGGATTACCAAATCTATTGAGATTGCCCAGAAAAGGGTAGAGGAACATAACTTTGAAATCAGAAAGCAGGTTCTTGAATATGATAATGTAATGAATAAACAGCGTGAGGTTATTTATAGCCAGCGCCGTCAGATTCTAAGAGGGAGCGCAACCGGGCAGCATGTCATAGAGATGATGCGGGCAGTTATTGAGGGCTGCTGCGGGGATTATTCTTCGACCAGCGAAGATGAATCTTATGATTTAGTTGGATTAGTCAATGCCCTGCATTTAAAATTCGGGGTTAATATAAATAAGGATGATTTATCCGGAATACCAGTTGAGCAGATTAAGGATAAGGTTTATGAAGTTTTAGCTAAGGCTTATGCGCAAAAGCAGGAGGTAATAGGGGTTGATGCAATGCGGCATTTTGAACGGATGGTATCCTTGCAGGTTATTGATAGTAAATGGAAAGATCATCTCTATGCAATGGATGATTTAAGGGAGGGTATTGGCCTGCGGGCAATCGGCCAGCGCGATCCTTTGATTGAATATAAGCGCGAGGGGTTTTTAATGTTTGAGCAGATGATGAATACAATCCAGGAAGACGTAATTGAGATGCTTTTTAAAATTGAGCCGGTTGGCTCAGAGAGGGCTAAAAGGGTATTTCGCCTGGCTGCGCAGCAATTATTACATCCCGAGATTTCACGTTTTCAGGCACCGCAAAGAGAAGCGGCACCCGAAGAACCGCGCGGCCCCGGGCCGCAAGGGCCTGTTTCAATGCCCGCGAATGAAAAAAAATACCCTAAGGTTGGCCGCAATGACCCTTGCCCCTGCGGGGCAATTGATTCCGGCACCGGAAAACCAATAAAATATAAGAAATGCCATGGAAGATAAAATATGCCGATATATGAATATCAATGCAGCAAATGTAAAACCCAATTCGAATGGTTAGTGCGCAATAACACAGAAAAGGTTACTTGTCTGCATTGTCAAGCTTCCAAGGTTAACCGCTTGGTGTCTTTATTTGCGCAT
>JBDRHJ010000023.1:0-6690 GCA_043816835.1 Candidatus Omnitrophota bacterium | reverse complement strand
CGGCAGGCAGGTCTGTGGTTATAATGCTTTCTTAAGAGGAAAATATTATGTCAATTGAGATCCTAATCAAAAAATGTACCGGTTGTAGTTTATGCCTTAAGTCTTGCCCTTTTGGCGCCATAGAGATATTAGAAAAAAAGGCGGTCATTGATTTAAGTAAGTGTAATCTTTGCGGCGCTTGCGTTCCTGCCTGTAAGCTAAAGGCGATTGTTTTGGAAAAGCCGCAAGCTTCTATCGGGACGCCAAATATCGAAGATTATAAAGGCGTCTGGGTATTTATTGAGCAGAAAAAAGGAAAGGTTCAGTCTGTTGCCTATGAACTTTTAGCCAAGGCCCACGAGTTAGCCAAGAAGCTTTCCTGCCAGGTGGGTGCGGTGTTTTTAGGCAATGATATCGAAGACCAGATTGATGAGCTGATTTGGCATGGCGCGGATTGCGTATATTTAGTAGAGGCAGCTGAATTGGCGAATTTTCAAGATGAGCCTTACACAAATGTGCTGGTAAAACTTATTCGTAAATATAAGCCGGCTATTTTGCTCTGCGGCGCAACTTCTATCGGGCGTTCTTTAATTTCACGCGTGGCAGTTCATATCAATACCGGTTTAACCGCTGATTGTACAGGGTTGGATATTGACCCGGTGAAAAAAATACTTTTGCAGACTCGGCCGGCATTCGGGGGAAATATTATGGCAACGATTATCACCCCTAATCACCGCCCGCAAATGGCTACGGTAAGGCATAAGGTAATGCAGCCAATGGAGCCGGATAAACAAAGAAAAACCAAGATTATCAGGGAAAAATTTGATCTTTCATTGTATGCTTCACGGACAAAGCTTTTAGATATTATTGAGGAAGTAGAAACATTAGTGAATTTAACCGAAGCGGATATTATTGTTTCCGGCGGCCGGGGTATGGGCAAGCCTGAGAATTTTAAAATCTTGGAAGACCTCGCGCATGTGTTAGGGGCTGCTGTCGGGGCATCGCGCGCAGCAGTTGATGCCGGGTGGATACCTTATTCCCATCAAGTCGGACAAACCGGTAGGACGGTTTGTCCTAAAATATATATTGCCTGCGGTATTTCCGGACAAATTCAGCATTTAGTAGGCATGCAATCTTCGAAGATAATCATTGCGATTAATAAGGATCCGGATGCCTCGATATTTAAAGTCGCAACCTACGGAATTGTGGGTGATCTTTTTCAGATTGTTCCCCTCTTAACTGAACAGTTCAGGGCAACCTTTAAGCCGGTAAATAAGACTTAAGGCTTGACTAAACCTCAAAATTAAATCTGCGGCATATTAATTCCTCACGAGTTAAAAAGTTGCTGTTCCCATTATCATATTATTTACCCCGTTAGAGAGAATTCTCTAACCGGGTAAACCTTTTAACCCGGTAAATTCTTAATAAGTATTTCATCATTTTTCACTATATTTCTCTATATTTACTTCTATTTCATCTTTATATCAATAAATGTAAAAATTTTCCTTGACAAATTAGCGGTTTATTATAAACTATTTAATGCATGAAAAACCTAATTATAATTTTTAAAAGCATACCATAATGACCCGAGAATCTTTAATGGACATACCGGAGTTGTCTGCTTACCTTAGGGTGACCCCCCGGACTATCTATTCTTGGCTGAAATCAAAAAAGATTCCGGCAGTGCGGCTTGTTGGCCAATGGAGATTTAAAAAGGATAGGATTGACCAATGGCTGGAAATGCAAATGGAGAATAATTGATTTTACCCCGTTAGAAATAAAATTTCTAACGGGGCTTAAATATAAACCAATAAAAAAATTTAATAATAATTTAAATTTTGCGTAACTGAAAGGAGCAAAGAGCAATGTTTTTAAAAGAATTAGGATTATCGGGGTTCAAGTCTTTTCCTGAAAAAACAACCCTCAAGTTTGAGCCGGGGATCACGGCAATCGTGGGTCCAAACGGATGCGGCAAGAGTAATGTCTTTGACGGGATTCGCTGGGTTTTGGGCGAACAGTCAACAAAGGCATTACGCAGCATGAAGATGGAAGATGTTATCTTTAATGGCACCGATACGAAGCCTTCTTTGGGAATGGCTGAAGTAACTTTGGTTTTTTCCAACAAAAGCCGGCAGCTGGCATTTGACAGCGATGAAATTGAAGTTTGCCGTAGAATCTTTCGTTCAGGGGAAAGCCAGTACTTATTGAATAAAGCACCCATGCGCCTTAAGGATATTCTGGATTTATTTATAGGTACAGGTATTGGCGCTGAGAGTTATTCATTGGTACAGCAAGGCAAAATTGATTTGATCTTAAGTACGCGCCCTGAAGAGAGGCGGTTAATATTTGATGAGGCCAGTGGTATAACTAAATATAAGTCGCAAAAAAGGGAAGCATTACGCAAACTGGAAGACACAGAACAGAATCTTATGAGGGTCAATGACATTATCGGCGAGGTGCGGCGGGAGATTAATTCCTTGGAGAGGCAGGCCAATAAAGCCAGGCGCTACAAAGAGGTTTTTGAGGAGCTTAAGGATAAAGAAAAGGCCCTGGCAAATTTAGAATTCCGTGAGATTATTAGTCAGAGACAAATATTACTTGATCAGGTAAGTGCGTCCGAGGAGGTGATTGGTTCTCATAGTGCAGAGATTCAGCAAATACAAGAGGCGATTTCATCAAGATTACAACAGGTTCAGCAATTAGACAAAGAAATTTCCGATCATCATGATAAGCTGATAAATATTGATAATCTGATTAATAATAATTCCCAACGCATTGCAACCGATAATGAACGGATCGAGGAATTAAATTCCCGCATCCTGGACTTAAAGCTCCAGATTAATGAAGCCCAGGGGCGTATTGTGTCTGCCAGGGCGAGCCTGGAGAACTTCCAGGAGGAATTCAGAGGACTAAAGCAAGGAATCCAGGAGAAGGAAACACTTTTATTAGAAAAGGAAAAAGAGTATCAAGGGGCGAATCTTTCGATTAAGTCGTCTCAAGATAAGATAAAGAATGCAAAGGAGCGAATCCTGGATTTGGTAACTAACGGTTCACGATTAAGAAATGAAATTACGGATTTAGATGTCCATCTTAAAAGCCAAATTTTAAGAAAAAAGAGATTAGATATCGAAAATATAAGGACAAAGGAAGAGAGGCAAAAGGCAGAAGAGGTGTTTGAACAGCACATAAAGGACTTAAATGATGTCGAGCGCGAACTTAATTTAAGGCGCGGTGAGTTTGATCAGATTAAGGATAAGCAGGGTTCGGCATTTAGCGAGCAAGAGGGATTAGCCCGGGAGATTCAGGACTTAGAAAATAATAAAATTGCCCTTGAGTCACAGAAGGAATTCCTGCAGGAGCTGAAGCTTAAGTATGAGGGGATTAGCCAGTCTTTAAATGCGGTCCTTTACCTTGATAAATTGCCTGCGGATGATATTACGGGAATTGTCGTGAAGGTAAAAGGGGCTGTTGTACCCGTAGAAAAACAAGGGGAGGGTGATTCTTTTAATTTGAATTATAAACTTACCGGCGAGGCAAAGCCAATGCCCCTTGGGACTCAGTCTATTGAGCAAAAAATAGCCCAGGTCCAGGCTGAAATAGACAAAAGGCAAGGGGAGCAGAATCAGGTTAAATCGCGAATTCAGGGGTTAAGCCAGAGCTTAGAGGCAATCGAGCAGGTGATAAAGGAAATGGAAATACTCCTCAGCAATAAAAAGGTGCAGAAAGATAATTTAAGCGAGCAGTTAGATAAGATTAACCAGGAAGATGAGGTTATTAATCTCGAGTTGGATGATTTAGCAACCCAGATTGAGCAGTTAGATCATAAGCATGGGCAGTTAGAAGAGGAATTGAACCGCTTCCAGCAGGAACAGGGAGAGCAGGAAGAGGCGATCAGCGCCCTGGATAATTCTATTGCCGAATACAGCCGCCTTAGAGAGAAAAACCTTATTTTAATTACTCAAATTAAAACCGATATCGAAAATCAGAGTGCCCGGCTAGAGCAGCAGGAAAAAACCGAGGCTGTTTTAGAGAGCGCTTATCAGGAAAGCCAGCAAGTTTACCAGCGTTATTGTACTGAGATTGAGGATTCAGAAATAAAGATTAAACAGCTGTCTCAAGAGGCAGAAAGATTAAACCAAGAGAATTCCAGGGCCGAAGAGGACAAAGAAGAGTTAGTCGTAAACCAAGACAAGCAGGAAAATGAATTCAAAGGTTTAAATAATTTACAGACACAGGATAACAATAAAATTCTTTCGTTTGAGCGTGATATCGAAGGGTTAAGGAAGCAGGTGTACGAATTGCAAATACAACTTAAGGATATTGATTTTAAGGATAGGAGTATCCGCGACAGGATGAATCAGGTGTATAAAATTGATCTGGATAATATCGCGGGTTCGGAAGTTTCCCCGGATGAAAGCAGGGAAACCTTAAAGAGCATGATTGCCGAGTTTAGCCGGAAATTAGATTCTTACGGTACGGTGAATTTAATTGCGATTGAAGAATACGAGGAGTTGAAGAAGAGGTATGATTTTTTAACTCAGCAGCAGAATGACTTAGTTCAGGCTAAGCAATCGCTGAGCGACGTGATTAATAAAATCAACCGGACTACGCGCAGCATGTTTTTGGATGCGTTTAAAAGAATTCAGGTGCAATTTCATACCTACTTTCGTTTATTGTTTGGCGGGGGTGAAGCCCAGGTTATGCTGATTGATGAGAGTGATCCCCTGGAATCCGGTATTGAGATTATTTGCCGGCCTCCCGGCAAACGGCTGCAGAATGTGCTTGCGCTTTCAGGGGGGGAGAAGGCGCTTTCGGCAGTTGCCTTAATTTTCGCAATCTTTAAGATAAAGCCGGCGCCATTTTGCGTGCTTGATGAGATAGATGCGGCCTTAGACGAGATAAATATTAGCCGCTTTAGCGGGATTTTGCAGGAATTCGCCAAGACATCTCAATTTTTAGTAATCACCCATAATCGGCGAACAATTGCCAATGCCAACGTTATGTATGGGATTACAATGCAGGAGTCCGGGATCTCTAAGATTGTTTCCGTGAAGCTTACCCACGCTAATTCGAACTAAGAATTGATTATGCTTTTTATTCAAACGGCTCTTGCCAGCAGGTTGCATTTTTGCCTTTGGCTTTGGCAATATAAAGCCTTTTGTCAGCAATCGTAATTAATTCTGAACCGTTCTCGGTGTCTTCCGGCATGCTGGCAATTCCTAAGCTCGCGGTGAGATTTTTATTAGGCAGGGTTTCTTCTTTGGTAAAACGCTGCTCTGCAATAATCTGGCGCAGGCGTTCTGCGATCATTACTGCTTCTTTTTTATTAGCCTGCGGCAGGATAATTGCAAATTCTTCACCCCCGTAACGAGCTACCCAATCCATTTTACGCGAGTAATCACTGAGCAGCGAAGCGAGCTCCTTTAATATCTTATCCCCGGCCTGATGGCCGAGATCGTCATTGTAAATTTTAAAGTTGTCCATATCCAGCATAATCAGGCTTAAGGGGGATTTATTGATTTTAGCTTTTTCTATTTCAGACTGAAGCAAGAGGTGAAAATACCCGTGGTTCCAAAGGTTGGTAAGGGAATCAATATGGCTGCGGATTATTGCCCGTTCATAAAGTTGTGAGTTTTCAATCGCAAGGCCTGCCTGGTTTGCCAGCATTATAAGCATGCGTATATCGTCTTGGGAAATTGCCCGCCGGGTAAAGATATTATCAGCAATAACTACACCGTTTACTTTATTTTTTGTCTTTAATGGCACAATCGCTGCTTCCTGGGTTTTTAGAATTTTGAGCAGCGGGTCCGAGGGGTAATTGTTAATTGTTTGTTCGGTTAGGTGTAAAGGCATCCCCTCTAATACCGCGAGGCTGAGGAGATTATTCTTTTCATCGATAGGGAATTTCAGGCGTATTATCTGTTGATTAAGCTGGGATTCAAGCATGGATTTGGAAAATTTAAAAACACCAACCAGGTCATCTAAATCCATTCTCTCCTGTTTAATCTGTTTCCAGATTCGATTAGCTTCTTCATCTGTGTCAGGGCCGATTCCCATCTTGCCTTCAATAATCCCGTCTTTTTCATTGATTAAGAAAAGCATTGCCCGGTTAAACCCCAGGCCTATATGAGCGGTTACGCCGGTGAGGATTATGTAAAGGATTTCATCCAGCTTCAGGGTTGTACGCATGGCATTGGAGATTTCATAAAGGATGTTTAGCTCTGCCCTGGTTCTATTACGCTCGTCTTTTAGTTTTGTTATTTCATCCATATTATTTATGTTTAAGTCGCCTTTTTTTGTTGGTTTTTTCTGTTTAAGGGGGCGTACATTGATACCTAAGGAATTTAACACATTTTATTGCTTGTGTCAACCCTTTCAGCCCTTTATGGTTTTTGTGATAATTTTACCCCGCTAGAGAGAATTCTCTAGCGGGGTTTACTGAAACCACAAGGGGCTAAAGGGGCATTTTTTTCTTGCCCGCTTGGCGAATAATGTTATAATAAGCCCTCTTAAGGATTTTTGCAATACAATCCAAAACATAAATCAGTATCAAAAAACAATAAAATTTAATATAGTCATAAATAGCATTTTGTTAAAAGTCTTTGATACACGCAGATCTTTTAGGGATACACGCAGATTTTCTTATTTATATCAGTGTGAATCTAATTTTTATCTGTGTGAATCAGTATCAAAAAACAATAAAATTTAATA
>JBDRHJ010000022.1:0-4047 GCA_043816835.1 Candidatus Omnitrophota bacterium | reverse complement strand
TCGAGCCGGATACAAGCTGTAAAGCAGGAAACAAATCCGAGGTATTATAAGCTTATTGATAAATTTTACCAAAAAACAGGCATCCCGATATTATTAAATACCTCTTTTAATCTTAAGGGCGAGCCGATTGTCAATACCCCGGAGAACGCGTTTAATACATTTTCAAAAAGCGAAATGGATGTGCTTGTTTTAGGCAATTTTATACTAAAAAAAGCAGGTTGATAATAACATTTTTTAATCAATCCCAAAGGGAAAATATTGACAGTCAGACGGATTGATGTTATATTGACACATTCAGCAGCTTTAAAATGGGGCTGTAGCTTAAGCTGGCTCCGACGTTCTGACTTAACGTCAGAAGTCGGAGTCCCGACATCCGGCATTGCGTCGGATCGTCGGGAGAGAGAGCACATAAAGATATTAGGATGATATAGCGTTACGCCCATTTATCACCTGTTTCGCAACTTATTGAAAATATTAGCGTTAAGTAACCGTGGGGCTGTAGCTCAGTTGGGAGAGTACTTGCATGGCATGCAAGGGGTCGAGGGTTCAAACCCCTCCAGCTCCACCAACTCTTCCATTAATGGAAGAGTTGGTGGGTGCCGAATTAATGTAATTCGGCCTCCACCAGAAGATTTGATTAGTTTAATTCCGGCGAGTGTTGAAATCATGTAATTCAACCGCTGCATATCTCTCCTGATATATTTTTGATTTAATAAAAATATCCTCACATAAAAATTTCTTAGGGGCAATTTATATGGATTATAGCTTTAAAAAAATCGAGGAAAAATGGCAGAAGTATTGGGATAATTCCGAGGTTTTTCGCGCAAAAACTGATTCTACCAAACAAAAGTTTTATCTCCTGGAGATGTTTCCCTATCCTTCGGGAAAGATTCATATGGGGCATGTGCGTAACTATACTATCGGCGATGTAGTTGCGCGGCATAAATTAATGCAGGGGTTTAATGTTTTGCATCCGATGGGATTTGATGCCTTTGGTCAACCGGCAGAAAATGCGGCAATAAAAAATAAAACCGACCCAAAAACCTGGACAACAAGATGCATTAATGAAATGCGCCGGGAATTAAAAAGGATGGGATTTTCTTATGATTGGCTAAGGGAAGTTTCGACCTGCCTTCCGGATTATTATAAATGGAATCAATGGATATTCTTGAAAATGTTTGAGCGCGATTTAGCCTATAAAAAAGCCTCTAATGTGAATTGGTGCCCGGATTGCGATACGACCTTAGCTAACGAAGAGGTTATTGAAGGCAAATGCTGGCGTTGCCAAAAGGAAGTTATACAAAAGAATCTTGAGCAATGGTTTCTTAAGATTACTGCTTATAAAGAGAGGTTGTTAGAAGATTTAGAAAATCTTAAACATTGGCCGGGTCAGGTAATTACTATGCAGAAAAACTGGCTTGGCAGGAGTCAGGGTGTAGAAATATATTTTCGGCTTAAAGATAACGATGAAGTAATCAAGGTATTCACTACGCGCGTAGATACTATATTCGGGGCGACCTACATTGTCCTTTCACCGGAGTATCCCCAGGTAAAGGAGATTATTCGCGGGAAACCGCAAGAAAAAAATGTGCTTAGTTTTATTGATAAGGTAAGTAAAAAAACGCGGGTTGTCCGAATTTCAACTGATGTTAAAAAAGAGGGCATATTTAGCGGCAGCTTCGCGATTAACCCTGTAAATAATGAAGAAATTCCTATTTGGATTGCCGATTATGTTCTTATGGAATACGGCACAGGTGCGATTATGGCAGTTCCTGCGCACGACCAGAGAGACTTTTTGTTTGCCAAAGGGCATAAGCTACCAATAAGGATTGTTATTCAGCCTTCAGGTTTCACAGGCGATTTACAATTAGGGGAGGCTTATGAAGGGGATGGTATTCAGGTTAGTTCTGCGCAGTTTAACGGTTTATTTAACCAAGATGCCAAAGATA
Organism: Candidatus Omnitrophota bacterium; assembly: GCA_043816835.1. Lineage (GTDB taxonomy): Bacteria > Omnitrophota > Gorgyraeia > Gygaellales > JAHJCI01 > JBDRHJ01. The sequence goes on along the minus strand of JBDRHJ010000022.1, from coordinate 2,098 downwards.
AGATTGCTCAATGGATGGAAGAGAAAAATATCGGTAAGCGGCAGCATTATTGGCGCTTGAGGGACTGGTTAATATCCCGCCAGCGTTTCTGGGGAACCCCCATACCGATTATTTATTGTGATAAGTGTGGTATGGTGCCTGTTCCATTGGAAGATTTACCCGTAGGCCTGCCTGATAATGCGCCATTTACCGGTAAGGGGGGCAGCCCTTTAGCGAAGGTTAAATCATTCGTTAAGGTTAGTTGTCCGTGCTGTAATTCTTCTGCCCGCCGGGAAACCGACACAATGGCAACATTTTTTGATTCCTCGTGGTATTTTTTAAGGTATTGCTCGCCGGGTTCTGAAGAAGAGCCGTTTAGAAAAGATGAGGCAGCTTATTGGATGCCGGTTGATCAATATATCGGGGGGATTGAACATGCGGTTTTGCATCTTTTGTACTCACGTTTTTTCACAAAATTTTTAAATGATTTGGGATTAGTAAGATTTAGGGAACCGTTCAGCAAGCTGCTTACCCAAGGCATGGTCTTAAAAGATGGCGAGGTTATGTCTAAATCGCGGGGCAATATTGTTGATCCCGACGGAATTATTAAGGAATTTGGCGCAGATGCCTTAAGGCTTTATATACTTTTTGCCGCGCCCCCGGAAGATCAGATGGAATGGAGCCAGCAGGGTTTGGCCGGGGCGCACCGATTTTTAAATCGCGTCTGGCGGCTTATAGATATTCAAGAGGAAAAAAGAGACACTCTTGCTTGCGGAGAAGACAGCAATAAGGGAATATTATTGCGTAAAATCCATCAGGCTATAAAAAAGGTTACTGAGGATATCGACTCTTTTAAATTTAATACAGCAATCTCCAGTATTATGGAATTAGTGAATGAAACCTATCGATCATTGAATGAAGGGGGTAAGCAGGCTTCGAATAAAGAACTTCTAAATCAGGCAATAAAAACAGTTATTATTCTTCTTTCTTCTATTGTTCCGCATATTTGTGAAGAAATGTGGGAACGGCTAGGCAATAAAGATGGCATTCTAAAGGCAGAATGGCCTTCATATAATCCTGATTTAATCCAGGAAGAAGTAATTAATTATGTTATTCAGGTTAATGGCAAGGTTCGCTCTAAAATTCAACTTCCTGCCGAGGCTGATGAAAAGGTATTAAAAGAATCGGTTTTAAATGATGAAAAAATCAAATCTTTGATTGCAGGAAAGCCGATTAAGAAATTTATCATCGTACCCAAGAAATTAGTTAACATAGTTTGTTAAGAGGAAACTCTATACAACTATCTATTCCGCAATAAGTTACAACCTGGGGGACGTTCCCCAAAGGGACACCCTATAGCCTACCGAAGGTTTTAAAATTCCCAAAAAATATGTGAGATTTTACCCTTTTTTACGTCTATTGTAGGTGAGGATAATAAGGAAAGCTCAGAATGTCAAAAATGAGCTAAAATGCCTAAGAGGACTAAAATCTTTAGGGACAGGCACTGAGCTGTATGGAAGGGTGTCCACGTTTAGGTGAAAGCCGCCGAAACACATTGTTTCGGCATTAGCACTATCTTCCATTAATGGAAGATAGTGCTTTATGTCCCTCTTATAGGTGAAGGTATGTCTTTTAATTTAACGAGGCAGGAAAGACAGGTAGTTTTATTCCTTATTATTATTACGCTTTTAGGGCTTGGGATTAATTTTCTTGGTAAACATTATTCCCAAATCAAGGTTATTGGTTATGTTAATCAGGATATTGCCAAGGTTAATCTTAATCAGGCGAATAAGGAAGCCCTGATTGATATTTCGGGGATCGGTGAAGTGCTGGCAGGGCGAATAATTGATTACCGTCAGGTTAATGGCAAATTCACTGATGTTGAAGAGCTAAAAAAGATTAAGGGTATTGGTGAATCAAAATACGGGGCAATTAAGGATTATTTTATCATTGAGTAAGCTAAGGTTCTTACCTTTATTCGCGATTTGTTTCTGCCTAGGGATTTACTTGGCAAAATACGGCCATATCCCATATTTATTTTTATATATTCTTGCCTGGGTTTTAATAATTGTTAGTTTTATATTTACCCCGCACCTTTGGGCATTCAGAAAAAATGATA
>JBDRHJ010000021.1:0-8864 GCA_043816835.1 Candidatus Omnitrophota bacterium | reverse complement strand
CTAAAAATCTTCTACGATCTGCGGTTGCTCTTCTAATATCTTCAGAAAATGGTCGGTTATTTCGGGGTCAAATTGAAGGCCTCGATTACGCTTAAGCTCTTCTATCGCCTGTTCCAGGCTTAAGCGCTTACGATAAGGCCTATTGGAAGTCATTGCATCAAAGGCATCGGCTACAGCCAATATCCTTGCGCCCAACTCAATCCCCTGGCCGCAAATACCATCAGGATAGCCCCGGCCGTCATAGCGTTCATGGTGATGCCTTACTAAACAGGAAACCTCCCTTAAAAAAACCAGGGATTTAACTATCCCTTCACCCTTGACAGAATGAAGTTTAATCTGCACAAATTCTTCTTCAGTAAGCTTTCCCGGCTTCAGGAGAATTTCATCCCTTATACCAATCTTTCCTATATCATGGAGCAATCCGGCACGCCGCAATGTTTCGCTATCGACAAGATTATAATTTATTGCTTTGGCGATTAGCAAAGAATAACGAGTGACATTTTCCGAATGGGTTCTTGTATAAGGATCCCTTGCATCAATCGCCGCGGCCAAAGCAGTCATGGTTTTTAAATAACTATCCTGCATCTGCTCATGAAGCTCTACATTCTGAAAAGCAATCGCCCCCACCCTGGCAACATTAATCAAAAAGCTTAAATCTTCGCTTGTAAAAGCCTCGCCGGTCTTTTTATTGCAAACATTGATAACACCTAAGGCGGTATTTTTGATTGAAAGCGGAACGCTGATAAAAGCCCCCTTTAAATAATCTTCCTTATTTATTGTCTTAAACCACGGTTCATTATCTAAATTATTTATAAGCAACGGCTCATTATTCTTTATTACCAATCCCGATATGCTCTCGCCATTCTTAAAATAATCATCCTTAATCTGATCTTCCTTAATGCCGATAACATATTTCACCTTGATTTTTTCCCTGCCTTGATCGAGCAAAACAAGCAGGCAATGTTGGATATTGAGGAATTTACAAACCTCCTCAATAATATATTTAGCAATCTCCCGGTTATTAAGGCTTAGGGATATCTTTTCAATCAATTTAAAAATAAAAGCGGTTTCTTCTTCCTGCCATATTTTTTCTTCTAATCTCGACATCGTGTCGGCATTAGATACCGCTGGTGCCGCAGGCTTAGCTATCGCATTAACAATCGGCGATTCTGCCTTCTGCTTATCTTCTTTCTTATCTGCGGATTTTATCTTTTTTAGGCAAAGGATTAAAACCGGAATGAAACCAATAATAATCCCGAGGACTAGATATAAAAATATATTATTCATTTTAATCATACCGCCCTTCGAAATGCTTCGGGTATAGGGGTTTTAAACTCAATGAATTTATCGGTACGCGGGTGAATAAAACCCAGCCGGCAGGCATGCAGGGCTAAACGGCTGAATTCAGTATCCCGGCCGTATTTTTTATCCCCTAAAATCGGATGCCCGATAAAGCTTAGATGCACCCGCAATTGATGCGTCCTTCCGGTAAACGGCGTAAGCTCAACAAGGCTGATCGCGAGGCTGCGTTTTAAGACCCGATAGCGGGTTTTTGCATACCTATGCTTGGAAATAAAATTCACACTCATCTTCTCCCGATGGCGGGGATGGCGGCCGATCGGCAATTCAATAACACCTTCGTTAAATGCCATGCGCCCTTTTACTAATGCTACATATTGCCGCGAGACCGAATGTTCGGCAAACTGATGCACCAGATGATGATGGCTTGAGTTATTTTTGGCAATTACAATCAAGCCCGACGTATCTTTATCCAAACGATGCACTATACCCGGCCTCTCGGGGTCAATAGATGATAAGGATTTGCAATGAAAAAGCAGGGCGCTTACCAATGTACCGCGGCGATTGCCCGCCCCGGGATGAACCACTATCCCGCAAGGCTTGTTTATCACCAATACGTCGTCATCTTCAAAATGTATATCTAAAGGGATTTCCTCAGGGATAATTGCCGAATCAGGCTTATCAGGAATCTGCATCTTGATCACCTGCCCGGCCTTAACCTTATAATGCGCATTCAAACTGCTTTCCCCGAAACTAATATATTTCTCGCGAATTAATTTCTGAATAAAATTACGCGATAAACTAAGATTGTGCATTTTAGCAAACCTTAAGAGATATAAATCCAGCCGCACGCCTGTTTCGAGGGGAAGAACCTTAAGAACAAACTCCTTCATCGGACCCTTAAGTTAAATATGCCGTTTTAAATTATATTAAATTTATTTCTTCGCTTAAGCTTTACTGCCCTTAATCCGTGTTAACATCACTAGCGAAAAGATAAATAACACTATGCTGATAACCTGAAAAACAGATAAACCCAAAATAAATATCCCGCTGTCGCCGCGGATAAATTCAACAAAGAATCGGGTCAAAGAATAGAGAAAAATATAAAAATAAAAGATTTCGCCTTTTCGCTGAGTACGGCCCTGAAGTATCCGTAGGGTTATATATATCCCAAGTAAAAACAAAGAAGAATAAAGTTGCACCGGAATCAGTGTGCGGTGATGAACCGGAAAATAAAGCCCCCCGCGTAATACTTCATTTCCGAAACAACAGCCGTTTAAGAAACATCCGATCCGCCCAATCGCCTGGCCCAGGGCAACATAAGGAATAGCCAAATCAAGTATTTTGTAAATATCCAGCTGTTTATGTTTTAAATAAATTACGCAAGATAAGCTTGCCAGAATGAAACCGCCGAACCAGACAAGGCCGCCGCGGTTTAACATAAAAACCTCAAACGGATTATCAAGATAGTAATCAAAATTAAGAATAATATAAAGGATACGTGCGCCGATGATTCCGCTAAAGAAAGCAATAAAGCAAAGATTATAAATTAACTCCGGATTAAATCCCTGTTTCTTTGCCTGCCGGGTGAGTAAAAAGGCTGCCATACCAATAGCAAAAGCAACCATCAGGCCGTAAGAATACATCGTGAGATATCTAAAACTGTAAATTACCGGATACATCTTTATTTTGTCCTTGTATTAAAAACATCGAGGCAAAAGGTTTAAGCGCGCGATCTTGCCGTATTTTTCCCCGCTAATAAAGAATATGCCAAGAGTATTGCCCCAATACTAATCGCGCTGTCGGCAAAATTAAATACCGGCCAAATACGAAAATCCAAAAAATCGACTACCGCACCCAGCCTTATGCGGTCGAGAAGATTGCTGGCTGCGCCGGATAGAATCAATGAAAGGGCAATTTTCACCTTTAGCGCCCTTGTACGGCGTAGATTAATCAGGATAAAAATTATCGCGGCTATCGCAGCAATAATGAAAAAATAAGTTTGGTTTTTTAATATTCCGAAGGCTGCGCCGCGGTTCAAAATATAGGTAAGGTGAAAGACATTCTTTATTATCGGGATACTTCGACCAAGGGGAAGCCTTTGACTGACAATATATTTGCTTAACTGGTCAAAGATTAAGATAACAATAACTAATGATTTGATTATTGTTTTTCGTTTGCTTGTTGGCACTTAAGACAAAGGCGCGTATAAGGGATTGCTTTCAGCCTAGTTTTAGTAATCGGGCATTCACATTCCTCGCAAATACCAAAACCGCCTTCCTCGATTTTCTTTAAAGCCTCATCGATCTCATAAAGTATCTGCCTCTCATTAAAGGCAAGATCCAAAGAGAATTCCCGATCATATGCGTCGGTAGCAAGATCGGCCATATGCAAAGCATAACCAGATATGTCTCCCGCAGCGTCACGTTGGGATTTTTTGAGCGTATCCTTTAAAGAATGTTGTAATCCGTCAAGGATCTCGTCTTTTCTCTTAAGGATTAATTTTTTAAAATAATTTAAGTCTTTTTTAATAAATTTTTTTCTTGTCTTCACTGGTACCCCCCTTTGATAGCCCCTAAAAATATCCTCTAAGCATTTTTTAGGGATTAATTAAACAATGATTAAATTTAAAATAACCATAAATGTTTTTATTGTACTATGCTAAATCTTGATTACAAGATTCACACTGATAATCTATGTGTATCTTCAAAAAAATCTGTGCATCCATGAAAAATCTGCATGTATGTATAAAAATTCGTTTTCAATAAACTTCTTTTACTATTCCCCCGTAGGCTGTTTTATCTGCTCGATACAGCTGTGGCAGATATCAGGATGTGCGCCATCCTCACCAACCGATAAACGCCAATTCCAGCAACGAGAGCACTTCTGACCTTGCGCCTTCTGAACCTGAAACCAAACCCCTTCTGTCTCATCCCCCCCGGAAACCTTTACGCCATCTGCCAAGGCCTCGCCCCCCAGGGGGTCCCTTTTAACTAAAACCTGCGATACCTTGAAAATCTCGGGTAAATCACCTTTTAATCCTTCTAAGTATTTATAATAAAATGGCATGTTTGTCAACAAAATTATTTGCGCATCAAACGAACTTCCGATTAAACCCTGGCTGCGCTTCTCCTCCAATGCCTTGGCAACTAAAGGAATTAACCCGAGGGCATACTTAAGCTTGGAATCTATATTTTCAACCCCTGCTGCCGGGGAATGCTGCGCAAAAAGCGGATTCTTAACCGGCCATTCCAAGAGATGGACGCTAAGCACCAAGCTATCCTTCTTTCGTTTAGGTAAATATTGCCATATTTCTTCTGCGGTAAAACCAAGAATAGGGGCAATTACCCTTACCAGGGCATTTAATATCTCATAAATAACTGTTTGCGCCGAACGCCTCTCTAAAGAAACGGGCGCATATGTATAAAGCCTGCCCTTGACCATATCTAAATATCCCATTGATAATTCTTCGTTGCAAAAATCATAAATCCCTTTATACGCCTTGTGGTACTGGAAATTATCATAAGCTATGCGAATCTTATCCAGGCGGGATTCCAATCGAAACAATATCCATTTATCCAGTTTTTTAAAATCTTTATAATCTGTGCTATCGCAGTCAGGATTAAAATCATATAGATTGCTTAAGATAAACCTCGCCGTATTTCTAATCTTACGGTATGCCTCAGAGAGCCGGCTCAATATTTCAGATGAAATACGTATATCTTCATTATAATCACTAGAGGCAACCCAAAGCCGTAAAATATCTGCCCCGTAATCTTTAATTATATCCTGAGGTAAAATCACATTGCCCAGCGATTTAGACATCTTTCTGCCTTCGCCATCAACAACAAATCCGTGAGTAAGCACTGTTTTAAAAGGCGGATTACCGTCAATAGCCATCGAAGGTATTAAAGAAGACTGAAACCATCCGCGATGCTGATCAGAACCCTCCAGGTATAACTCACAAGGAACGCCACCCAGGCCGGTTCTTTTCTTTAATACTGCTTGATGGCTAACACCGGAATCAAACCAGACATCCAGAATGTCATTTGCCCGGCTGAACTTATTACCCTTGCAATCAGGGCAGGCGAAACCATTGCCTAAAAACTCGTTTGGCTCCCTGATAAACCAGGCATCAGTGCCTTCCTTGGCTGCAATTTTTGCGAGGTTTCGAATTACCTCAGGGTACAGTTTTTCATCATCGCAGCCATGACAATAAAGCGCAGGAATAGGCACCCCCCAATAGCGCTGACGGGAAAGGCACCAATCAGGCCGCAGTTCGACCATTGTAGAAATTCTTTCCTTGCCGGAAACAGGAACCCAATCTATATCTTTATCGATTACGCCAAGTAATTTTCTTCTTAAATCATGCTTATCAATCCCCATAAACCATTGCTTTGTGCCGCGAAAAACAATCGGGCCTTTACAGCGCCAGCAATGCGGATAAGAATGGGTTATCGGCATGCTAGAAAGAAGCAAATTTAATCCCTTAAGCTTTTCAACAATAAGGGGATTGGCCTTATGAACATGCATCCCGTGAAATTCCCCTGTTGATTTATCGAATTTACCTTGCGTATCTACCGGCATAATAACTTCCAGGTTATACTTTAGCCCGGTCCGGTAATCCTCTTCACCGTGCCCGGGGGCAGTATGCACTAAACCCGTACCCTCAAGCCGGGAAACATAATCCCCGAGGACAACCCTGCCCTTTCTCTTAATCCAGGGATGCTCATATTCAAGGCCGCATAACTCGCTGCCCTTAAACTCCTTCAACAAAGAATAATCTTCAATCCCGATCTGATTTAGTGCCGCACTTAATAGGTCCTTGGCAATAATAAAATTACCTTTAGCTGTCTTAACTAAAGAATAGGCAAGTTCAGGGTGCACGCAAACCGCAACATTAGCTAATAACGTCCAGGGGGTAGTTGTCCAAATTACTAAATAAATATCCTTTTCGGAATCTGTATTTACAGAAAAAATAGGCGAGGCATCAAGCAGCTTAAATTTAACATATATCGATGGCGAGGTGTGATTGTTATATTCCACCTCTGCTTCGGCAAGCGCGGTTTCGCACTTAAAACACCAGTTAACCGGCTTAAGGCCGCGGTAAACATATCCCTTTTTGACTAAATCCGCAAAAGAAAGTAGTATTGTCTCTTCGTAATCCGGGGTCAGCGTAAGATAAGGATTCTGCCAATCAGCAAACACGCCCAATCTTTTAAACTGCTCTTTCTGTATACCTACGAACTTCATTGCATAAGCATGAGCCTTTTTCCTGAATTTAATTTGGCAAATTTCATTCTTGGTAATTTTTAATTCCTTGAATAATTGATGCTCAACCGGCAAGCCATGGCAATCCCAGCCAGGGACAAATGGCGAATCAAAGCCCTGCATTGTCTTATATTTAACCACAATATCCTTCAAGGTCTTATTTAAAACATGCCCGATATGAATATTGCCGTTAGCATAAGGCGGCCCGTCATGAAGAACGTACTTAGGCCTACCCATGGATTTATCCCGAATAAGCTGATAAATATCCGGTTTTTCCCACTTATCCAAAGCCTGGGGTTCACGCTGAGGCAAATTTGCCTTCATCGGAAAACCGGTCTTGGGCAGGTTAAGGGTCGATTTATAACTCATAATCTAAAAACTATCCGTAGGATTTTAGAATCCTAGAAACAACTTAGCCTTTGAAATTCTTTAAAACGTTTTTTAATATCTGCGGGCTTAATCGATGATAAACGATTAACGCTGAAGTCTTCTACGGCAAAGGTAGCCATAACACTTCCGTAAACTACGGCGCGTTTTAAATTTATCTGGTTCAATTTGCCGCACTGTGATAAATAACCGAGCATTCCGCCGGCGAATGTATCCCCCGCCCCTGTCGGATCAACAATTGATTCCAATAAAAAAGCGGGTATGGAAAAAATATATTTATCGCAAAACAACAACGACCCGTGTTCACCCCGCTTGATGATAACTATCTTAGGGCCTAATTTGATTAATGCCTTGGCGGATTTAACTATGCTGTTATGATTAGTAAGCTGCCTTGCTTCCGACTCATTTAGTAAAAAGATATCTACCTTTTTAAGCAGCCTTAATAAATGATTGCGTTTATTTTCTATCCAAAAATTCATTGTATCGCAGGCAATTAATCTGGGGCTTAATTGCCTTAATACCTTTTCCTGAATTTCAGGGTCGATATTTGCTAAAAAGAGGTACTTACTCTTCTTGTATGCCGGGGGTATCTTAGGGTTAAACCTCGAAAACACATTTAAAGAAGTAGACAAAGTTTTCGGGTCTGCGAAATCCCAGCCGTATTCACCCTCCCACCTGAAGGTCTTTCCCTTCTCAACCACCAGGCCGCTTAAATCGATATTTCGCTTGCGAAGAAGGTTTGAATATTTAGGAGGGAAATCATCGCCTACTACTGCTACTAAATTTACCGGCGTAAAAAAACTTGCACTTATCGAAAAATAAGTAGCAGAACCCCCCAGGACTTCCCTGCCTTTTGCCTGCGGGGTCTTTATTGTATCCAAAGCAACCGAACCGATAACTAAAATACTCATTTTTAATGAGCAGACGACTTACGGAGCAAAGCGACGTAAGTCGTAGGCCGAAGGCCGTCTGCGAATTAAACCCAGCCCTAATTTTTCTATCTCAAAGACTCCTCTTGACGCTGTTTAAGGCGAGTTCTTGTTTGACCATAATACTTCAATTTTCTCTCTCTTTCTCTGGCATCCAATTCCGAAAGACATGCTTCATAATAAATGAGTTTTCATTCATGTTTTGTATTATGTTGCTTAAGGCGCCGTTCTAAATCATTTGTGTAACCATAATACAATTTCTGCGTTTTTGCATTTTTTAATGCATATACATAATACATAAAATTAGGGCTGGGTAAGTTCGGCCGAATAAGTTAGCTTACGCTTAGCTCGCTAACTTATATCTTCACTTGACAAATTTCAGCAAGTATATTCTTGGCAACCGCTAAAGGATTCTTTGCCTTGATAACCGGCCGGCCAACAACCAGATAATCGCTGCCGGCAATAACTGCCTGGTAAGGCGAAGTTATTCGTTTTTGGTCAGAGTGATCACTTTGTTTAATCCGGATCCCCGGGGTGACTATAGAAAAATCCCTGCCTAAATTTTTACGCAATAAGCGCGCCTCTTTTGCAGAAGCAACTACCCCGTCTAAGCCGCATTTTTTAGCCAGCCTTGCCCGACTTAACACCAGCTGGCTGACCCGATTGCCGGATTTTTGGCTGGTTAAAACCGTAATCCCTAAAATTAAGGGCGGCTTTATTTTTAAATGCCGGCTTTGATTTTTCGCTGCCTGAACCGCTGCCTTAAGCATCTGGGCTTCGCCGGCAATATGAACATCGAGCATAAAAACCCTAAGCGCAACCGCCGCAGATACTGCATTTGCCACCGTATTGGGGATATCATGAAATTTTAAATCCAGGAATACCCTTGCCCCTTTCCCCTTAATCATACTTACGGCTTGCCCCCCGGCAGCAGTAAACAATTGGCTGCCGACTTTAAAAATCTTTACCGTAGGATAC